>JAEZDB010000200.1 GCA_023429855.1 Actinomycetes bacterium | reverse complement strand
GCTCACTCCCATTCAGCGTCCGTCGAGGATCACCGCGAAAACCACCGACAACTCCGACAGACCGCTCACTCCCATCGGCGCCTGTCGAGGATCACCGCGAAAGCCACCGACAACTCCGACAGACCGCTCACTCCCATCGGCGCCTGTCGAAGATCACCGCGAGAAGCACCGACAACTCCGACAGACCCTTGGGTGGGCTGAGACGCGCCGCGATGTTCGCCGCGGAAGCCACCGGGTGCTCCAACGGCCTCGAAGGTCTAGGCGGCGACTGGCGTGCGGCGCAGGTCCCAGAGGAGAAACGTGGCCTGGACCGCGACGGTGACAGCGATCGCGGCGATGAACGCCGCAGCGGTGCCCAGGGGCTCGACACTGACCGCGACCGTGAAGAGGAAGCCCGCGAAGGCGTAGAAGCCGCGGACCATGTTGCGCAGGAGCTGGAGCGTCGTCGCGCGAGTCTCGTGAGCGGTCGAGAAGCCCGCGAGGACGCTCGTGATGATCGGGAACGGCGCGAGGATCCCGCTGGCAGTCGGGCCGAGGTGCGCCGCGACGGAGGTGAGCGCGAAGACCATCGCCGCTGCGACGCTGCCGCGCAGGGCCAGGTCGTGCTTGGGCCGCTGCGGCGGCTCGGGCGCCTCGCCAGCCGCTGGGTGCGGGAAGACGGCCAAGGCCGCGGCAAACGCGACGGCGCAGAGTGCGAGGGCAGCTGCGGGGACGAACGACGGCACCGAGACTGCCGCCCCGACCGCCAGGAACACGCCCCATCCGAGCACCACGCTCCCGACCGCGCCGAGCCGTGGCCCGAGAAACGCCACGGTCAGGACGAACGCGCTGAGCGCGACGAGCGCGGCGAGGCTGTTGGTGGCCGCCTCTGCGGCGAACGCCTCGCCCTGCTCCAGGGCGTAGATGAAGAGGATCGGCCCAGCGACGACCGGCAGCCCGCCGAACAGTCCGCCGATGCGCGGCCCGAACCGGCGCGCGACCAGCGACACGAGCACGACGAAGGCCGGCGCGAGCGCCAGCTTGGCGAGCAGGATGCTCAAGGACGGGCGGTGTCAGGCATCGTCGCCGACGTGCACCATCTCGACGCTCGCAGCCTGCAGCACGTCGGCCCCGTCGAGCACCGCATAGCCCTGGCGGTAGTAGACCCGCGCGACGCCGGCGCCCGCGATGAGCTTCGCGCACGGCGGGCAAGGAAAGTCGGTCACGTAGATCGACGCGCCCTCGGTCGCCCGGCCCTCGCGCGCGGCCCGCGCGATCAGCGCCGCCTCGGCATGGGTCGCCAGCGACAGCTCGAGGTGCACGCCCTTGTAGAAGTTGCTGCGCGGGTCGCCGACGGCGTAGGCCGCCTGCGGCGTCGGGTTCAGCTCGTTCCGGGCCGTCAGCACGGTGCCGTCGACCAGGCGCAGCGCCGCCCCGACCTGCCGCCACCAGTCGACGCTCCCAGCAGCCTCCTGCTCGGCTGCGGCAGCGAGGTCGCCCCAGACCTCGTCGGCCGGCGCAACGGGCGCAGCGGGCGGCGTGAGCAGCTCGACGCTCTTGCGCTTGTCCCACCGCAGGAACACCGAGGCGTAGGTGACCGGGTTCCGCGGAAAGTAGCGCTCGGCCACCTGGTACGACACGTCTTCCGACGGCATGACCAGCGCCGTGCCGGACTCGGCCAGTGCCGCAGCCCCAGCCTCGTCGAGCACCTCGACCGACGATGCCACGCCCCACGCCGCGATCGCCCGCGCGACCAGCTTCGGGTCGAGCGCGCGGATGTCTTTGGCGAGCGGCCGGTAGTCGGCGTAGAGGTCGCGCCCGAGCACGTAGAACGGCAGACCAACCCCGTGGGCGTCGAGGAACCGCCGGTAGCCCTCGTGGAGCACCGGCACGTAGGCGACGACGGCGTGGGTCGGCGCGCTCATCCGCGGCCTGCCCGCGAGGTCATCGCCGCTTGAGGATGTTGTCGATCAGGCCCGGGAGCACATCGGCCAGCGCCGGACCGAGCTTGTCGCCGAGGTGCATGTACATCTGGCGGATCCGCTCAGAGGTCGTCACCGCCGACTGGCGCGGCAGCACCTCGACGTGCCCGCAGTACTCGCGCAGCGCCTCAAGCTCGGCGCCCGAGTAGGAGTGGTCGGCCGTGAGCACGAGCACGTCGGGCGAGACGGCCTTGATGAGCGCCCACTTGGGATCGGCGTCGTCCTTGAGGTAGATCAGGTCGACCGGCCGCTGGTGCGCGAGCAGCTCCAGGCGCTCGCCCTCGGGGACCATCGGCCGGTCCTCGCCTTTGCGGCGGCGGATCTTGGCGTCGGAGTCGACGCCGACGACGAGGATGCCGCCGAGCGCCTTGGCCGCGGCGAGGTACTTCACGTGGCCGAGGTGGATCAGGTCGAACGAGCCCGAGGTGAGCACAATCGTGAACCCGAGGCCGCGCAGGTGCTCGACCTTCTTCGTCATCTCCTCCAGCGACGGGACGAGCCGCTCAGCGAAGTTCACGTTCGGGCCGAGGATCCCGCCGCCGTTGTCGGTGCTGCTCGTGGTTCCGGTCATCGCAAAATGCTGAGGTTCAGCCCCCGGAACCCTACAGGCGCCCGCGCGCGCCTCTACTCTCGAGGGTGATGCCGAACTACCTTCCGTTCGACGAGCGGCGCCCCAGCACCCAGTACCAAGACATGCTCCGGACCATCCGCGAGCAGGGCGTGCGGGTCCAGACGAAGCAGGGCGAGGACGCGCTCGCCGTGGCCGGCCTCTCGATGCGGTTCCCGATGGCTCAGGGGGCAGCCGTGATCACGGAGCGCTCGATCAGCGGCTTCTACGACAAGGCGATCGGCGAGCTGTGCGCCTTCATCAACGGTGCCCGCACCCTCGACGAGTTCAAGGCGTTCGGCTGCGACTGGTGGGGTCCGTGGGCGACGGAGAAGAAGACCGCCTCGCGCGGCCTGCAGCCCGGCGATCTCGGCCCCGGCTCCTACGGCCACGCGTTCCAGAACTTCACGACGAACCTCGACGACGAAGCCGACCGCGGCTTCGATCAGCTCCCGGCGCTGATCCAGAAGCTCAAGGACCTGCCGATGGACCGCACGGCGCTGATGAGCCCGTGGATCCCGCAGGCCAACCACCGCACGGCGACGACGAAGTCGCGCAACACGATCGCCCCGTGCCACGGCTGGATCCACGCGATGGTCTTCGGCGACAAGCTCCACATCGTCCACAACCAGCGCTCGGGCGACACGCCGGTGGGCGTCCCGTCGAACATGGTCCAGTACAACGCGCTGGGCCTGATGATCGAGCACCTCACGGGCTTCGAGCTCGTCGAGTACGTGCACTGGATCCAGTACGCGCACATCTACGCCAACCAGATCGAGCACGTCGACGAGATGCTCTCCCGCGAGCCGCTGCCGCTGCCGACGCTCGAGCTGACCGAGGCCGGCAAGCGCGTGACCGACATCCACGACTTCCGCGCCGACCACTTCGCGCTCTCGGACTACCACCCGCATCCGAGCATGAAGTCGATCCCGGTGCTCACGTGATCCGCCCCGTGCTGATCGCCGTGGCGCTGGCCGTGGTTGGCAGTCTCGTGTTCCGCGTCAAGACGGCCCGCTAGCCGTGCTTGCCATCGTGGTGGCCTACGGCCGCAATCGCGTGATCGGCGACGACGGCGACCTGCCCTGGCACCTGCCAAGCGACCTCAAGCACTTCCGCGAGCTCACCTTCGGGCACCCGGTGATCATGGGCCGCAAGACCTACGAGTCGATCCCCGCGAAGTTCCGCCCGCTCCCGGGCCGGCGCAACCTCGTCCTCACCGAGAACCGCGACTACGACCCGGGCGACGGCGCCGAGATCTTCCACTCGCTCGCCGATGCCGCGGCGGCCATCGAAGGCCGCGACGGCTTCGTGATCGGAGGCGGTCGTACCTACGGCGAGGCGCTGCGGAATGGGCTGATCGGGCGGGTCTACGCCACGGAGGTCGATCTCGCGCCGGCAGGCGACGCGTTCTTCCCGCCGCTCGGGCGCGGCTGGGTGGTCGTGAAGTCGCACGAGCCGGTCGTCGAAGACGACGGGACGGCGTTCACGATCCGCATCTACGAGCCTGCGGCCGGAACGGGTGGCGCGCCGGAGGACCACTCGATCGCCGATCTGACGACCCGCAACGGCGCATGATTGACGACGAGCACCGCGAGGTCGGCGGCGGCCCGCCAACCGGCGCTCCGGGCGCGCTCTACGAGATGGCGGCGGCCCGCACGGCCGAGCAGCTGGCGTACATGGAGCAGCTCGAGGCCGACGGCATCTGCATCTTCTGCCCTGAGCATGTGGCCGACTACCACCGCGAGCCGATCGAGTGGTCGGGCGAGTTTTTCTATGTCACGAAGAACGACTTCCCATATGCGGGCACTGTTGCCCACTATTTGATCGTGCCGCACCGGCATGTGCGTTCGTTCGACGAACTGCCCGACGAGGCCGGCGCCGAGATGTGGGCGATCAAGCGCATGCTCAAAGAACAGCTGCAACCGCTGGCCACCGCGACGGTCGAGCGGTCGGGCGACATGCGCTACAACGGCGGCTCGGTCGCCCACCTCCACACGCACTTTGTCGCCCTTCCAGAGGGCCCCGAGAAGACGGTGCGGTTCAAGGTGAGCGCGGCTGCGGAATCCTCTAACCAATCAGCAGGTTCCGTCCGCCCGAGCCGGTTAGGCTCGACATATATGGGGGAACAACACGCAGCGTTCGGCGAGCCGCTCCTCGAGCGTCCGAACTGGTTCGGCGGGCGCCTCTTGACGGCCGACGACCTCGACCTCCAGCAGTCCTACGTCCGTGAGCGGATGCGGCGACGCAACCGGCTGCTGCACGGCTGGGGCGTGATTCGCGGGCTCGACGTCCTGCCCGGCGCGGGGGTTCACCTCGTCGTCTCCGCTGGCTTCGCGCTCGACCGCGCGGGCAACGAGATCATCGTGCCGACCGACACGGTCATCGACGCACGTCTCGCCGGTCTCGCCGGGCCCGACGCGATCCACTGGCTCGCCGTGCGGTGGGACGAGTGCCCGACCGGTGAGCTGCCCGCGCCGCGCCCGGAAGACCCGCCGGTCGCGGCTGCGTGGTGTGAGGACTTCGAACTCGCGGTGCTCGACAAGGAGCCTGCGCAGGGACCGAGCACGCCGTGGGTCGCCCTCGCGACCGTCGCGTGGGACGGCGACGCGACGCTGACCATCGATTCGACCGTGCGCCGCCTGATTCAGGTACCGGTCGAGCCGTAGCCGCCGGTGCCGCGGGCGTCAGCCGCCTCGGGCAGCTCGTCGACGGCGACGACGGCGCTGAGCGCTACCGGCACGATTAGCAGCTGCGCGACGCGTTCACCAGCGGCCAGCTCGATGGTCGTCTCGCGGTCGGTGTTGAGCAGGACGATCTGCACCTCGCCGCGGTAGCCGGCGTCGACGATGCCCGGCGTATTCACGAGCGACAGCCCGAGGCGGGCGGCGAGGCCCGAGCGCGGCACGATGAAGCCGGCGTAGCCCGGCGGCACTGCGATCGCCAGGCCCGTGCCCACGCGAGCGCGGGCGCCCGGCTCGATCGTCACCCGCTCGAGGATCGACAGGTCGAGACCGGCGTCGCCTGCGTGCGCGCGCTGCGGGACCACAGCCCGCGCGTCGAGGACCTTGATCGCGAGGTCCGGAGCGGCGATAGCGGTCAGCGGTTCAGACACCGCTCTGCGCGACCGCGTACTGCTCGAACTTCGACGCGTGCTGGTTCGGCACGCGCACGGTGAGGCGCACGCCCTCGGGCACGTCTTCGCGGACGAGTTCGTGGTCGAGCTTGTAGAGCTCGGCGACGACGGCGCCGCCGGAGTGCGGGATCAGAAGCTCCATCGTCTTCGCCGTCGACTCGAAGGCCTTCTCGATGACCTCGGTGAGCTCGTCGAGGCCGTCGCCGGTGGCGGCGCTGATCTGCACGGCGCCCGGGTGCGCGAGGCGCAGGCCTTGACGCTCCACGTCGGTGAGGCGGTCGCACTTGTTGAGGACCAGCAGGCGCGGGCGCTCACCGGCGCCGATCTCGTCGAGCACGTTCTCGACGGTCTTGATCGTGCCCCACCGCATGTCGTCCTCTTCCGAGGCATCCACGACGTGGAGGATCAGGTCGGCGAGCTTCGTCTCGACGAGCGTCGCCCCGAACGCGTCGACGAGCTGATGGGGCAGCTTGCGGATGAAGCCGACCGTGTCGGTCACGAGGTAGTTGCGGCCGTTCAGGCGCGCCGTGCGGGTGGCCGGGTCGAGCGTGTGGAAGAGCTGGTCGCCGGTCGAAATCTCAGCACCGGAGATCGCGTGCAGGAGCGTGGACTTGCCGGCGTTCGTGTAGCCCGCCAGCGCCAGCGACGGCAGCTGCGTGCGGTTGCGCTCGGCGCGCATCGTGTCGCGGTGGGCCGACACGTCCTTCAGGCGGCGACGCAGCTGCGCCATCCGGCCGCGGGCGAGTCGGCGGTCGGTCTCGATCTGGGTCTCGCCAGGGCCGCGGGTGCCGACGCCGCCGTCGCCGAGGCGGTCGAGGTGCTGCCAGAGCCCTCGCATGCGGGCCATGTTGTACTGCAGCTGGGCCAGCTCGACCTGGAGCTTGCCCTCGGCCGAGTGGGCGTGGCCGGCAAAGATGTCGAGGATCAGCGCGGTGCGGTCGATGACCGGCAGCTTGAGGCCGTCTTCGAGGTTGCGCTCCTGGCGGGCCGACAGCTCGTCGTCGGTGACGATCACGTTGGCGCCCAGCTCCTTCGCCAGGCGCTTGACCTCGGTGACCTTGCCCGGCCCGACATAGGTGTTGGGGTGCGCGGCCTCGCGGCGCTGCGCGATCTCGCCGACGATCTCGACCTCGGCGGTCTTGAGCAGCTCGGCCAGCTCGGTGAGGTCCTCGTCGGCAGCCAGCACGCCGACCATCAGCGCCTTCTGGCGGTCGCGCGCGCGGCGCAGCTCGTCGACGGCGTTCGGGTCGTGGGCTTCCTGGCGCTCGCGGCGACGCTGCGCGCGGCGGCCCTCGGCCTCGTCGTCGTCCTCGTCGCCTTCGTCGACCGTGTCCCAGTCCTCGGCGGCGAGCTCGGCGTCGTCGTATTCCTCGACGTCGAGCTCAGAGTCGAAGCCGTCAGGCAGCGCGGCGCCCTCGAAGGCGTCGGCGTCGTTGGTCGGCTCGGTTTGGGGCGTGGTCTTGGGGTCGGGCACCAAGAACCAGTCTAGGCCGTCGAACGCCGCGTTTCGCCGCGAGCCCACGGCTGCCCGCCGGGGCGCGACGCCGCCCGCCTCCCCTTTACCCTTCGCTGGGATGACCGCCGCCGCTGACGGACCCGCCACGCCCACCGCCACGGAGACCGTTGAGGCGCTCGCGGCGCGGCTCGCCGAGGCGACGCTGGCGCTGGTCGACGTGCGCTCGCCGTCGTGGGAGGAGACCGCTGCGCTTGAGCACTGCGCGGCGCGGCTCGCTGAAGCTGGCGTGCCGCTGCGCTGGGGCCCCGAGCGCGACGGTCTGCTCTTCGGCCACCTCGCGGCACCCGGCGATGGCGCCAAGCCGCTGGTGATCCTCGCCGGTCACGTCGACACGGTCCCCGAGCAGGGGAATCTGCCGGGACGGATCGCAGACGGCAAGGTGCACGGGCTCGGGTCGACCGACATGAAGGGCGCGGACGCCGTGATCGTCGAACTGCACGCCGGACTTTGGGCCGACCGCGACACGCTGGCGTGCCGGGTCGGCGGGATCCTGTTTGCCCGTGAGGAGCTGCCGTTTGGCGACTCGGCGCTGACGCCGCTGCTCGCGCACGAGGGTGCGCTGGCTGCCGACGACGCAGCGCTCCTCGGCGGTTCGCGCGCCGTCGACGCCGACCTCGGCGTGGTGATGGAGCCGACCTCCGGCAAGATCCAGGCCGGCTGCCTGGGCAACCTCAACGCGACCTGGAAGTTCACGGGCAGGAACGCCCACTCGGCGCGGCCGTGGCAGGGCGAGAACGCGCTCGACGCCATCGGCGCCGCGCTCACGCGCCTGGCAGGCGTCGAGGTGATCCAGCACGAATTCGCCGGTCTCCCCTACGCCGAGTGCATCACCGCCACAGGCGTGCGCGGCGGCGTCGCGCGCAACGTCGTCCCAGGCGAGGCCGAGATCGACGTGAACTTCCGGTACCCGCCGGGCATGTCGGCCGAAGACGCCGACGCCAAGCTGCGCGCACACACTGCAGGCCTCGGCGAGCTGGAGATCGTCGGCCATGCCCCGTCGGGCGCCGTTACCGTCGACGGCCCGCTCGCGCAGCGCCTGATCGCGCTGACCGGCGAGGCGCCCGAGCCCAAGCAGGCGTGGACGCCCGTCGCCGAGCTGACCATCGCGGGCGTCGACGCGGTGAACTTCGGGCCAGGCGACCCGCCGCTGGCCCATCAGGTCGACGAGTACGTGCGCATCGACGGCCTGGTCCACGCCTACGAGACGCTCGAGACGCTCGTGCGCCACGGCGCGGGCTCACCCGGCGTAGTCCAGGCCAGCGGGCCCGGGACCGCGCAAACCGACGAAACGCCCGACGGCGAGGCGAGCGCATGAGCAAGGTCCCGTTTCCGTCGGACCACATCGGCTACGCGGTCAATCCCGCGCTGCGCAATGCGACGACCTACCCGTTCCAGCGCCTCGCCATGGCTCGCGCCGCTGCAAGCGCAGCGCCGGGCGGCCTGATCGACCTCGGCGTCGGCGAGCCGCAGGAGGAGACACCGGAGTTCATCCGCCAGGCGCTGATCGACGCCGTGGCGCCGCAGTCGCCCTACCCCACCGCCGTCGGCCAGCCGGCGCTGCGCGAGGCGATCGCCAGTTGGGTGCGGCAGCGCTACTCCGTCACGCTCAACCCGAGCACGCAGATCGTCCCGACGCTCGGCGCCAAGGAGATCGTCTACTCCCTCGGGCAGGCCTTCACCGACCGCGAGGGCTACTCGCTCACGTGGTCGGCCGACGACGGCGGCTACGACGGCTCCGGCTGGGACTCGGTCGAGTTCGCGCCGCGCCGCACGATCGCGCTGCCGACGCCGTCGTACCCCGTCTACGAGATCGGCGCACGGATGGCCGGCGCCTACCAAGAGCGGCTCAAGCTGACCGAGGCCGGCGGCTGGCTCCCCGATCTCGACCGGATCCACAACTGGGACGAGCTCGCGATCCTGTGGGTCAACTCGCCGCACAACCCGACGGGCGCCGTCGCACCGCTGGAGTGGCTGGAGCAGGCCGCGGCGCTCTGCCGCCGCCACGGCGTGATCCTCGCGTGCGACGAGGCCTACAGCGAGCTGTGGTTCGAGGGCGACGCGCCGCCGAGCGGCCTGCAGCTCAGCGACCTCACGGGCGTGCTCGTGATCAACACGCTCTCCAAGCGCAGCTCGATGCCGGGGATCCGCAGCGGCTTCGTCGCCGGCGACCCGGCGCTGATCAAGCTGATCCAGCGCTGGCGCCCGAGCGTCGGCACGGCACCCCAGGCGTTCGTGCAGGCCGCGGCGATCGCCGCGTGGAGCGACGAGGACCACGTGACCGACGCGCGCGAGCGCTACCGGACGAAGCTCGCGGCGCTGCAGCCGGGCCTCGACGCGCTCGGCCTGACCAACGCCGGCGGCCCCGGCTCGTTCTTCCGCTGGCTGAAGCTGCCGGCCGACGGCGGCTGGCTGCAGCCCGACGAGCGGCCCGCGCCCGAGATCGCCCACCTCGCCTGGCAGCTCGACGGCCGCCTCGAAGCCGACGACCCGATCGATCCCGAGCGCCCGTGGCCGCCCCAGCCGGCGCGGCGCCCGCGCCGTTCAGCGTTGGCCGCCGCGATCCTCGCGCAGGCTGGGATCGTCGCCGCGCCGGGGTCGTTCTTCGGCGACGACTACGGCGACTATCTGCGCGTGGCGCTCGTGCCGACGCTCGAGCGCTGCCACGAGGCCGCCGAGCGCATGGCACAGGTAGCCTCAGACGCGTGACCGACGCCTCCACCTTCGCCCGTCCCGCCTTCGCCGTCGGCCTGGCGACGATCGTCCGCTCCAGCGGCGCGATCCTCGACACGCTCTACCCGGCGCCGACGATCGACCCGCAGGAGGCGCAGGACCTCGGCGCCCGCGCGGGTCTCACGTCGACGGGCACGGTCCGCCTCGCGCACGCCAAGGCGTCTGACCTCGGCGGCGGCTCGTTCGCAGGCGCTGCTGGCGCCGACGACCCGCGCGGTGTCGACGTCGTCCCCGTCGCGACGCTGATCGAGGACCTCGACGCCATCCCGACCGACGCGCACGACGCCTACCTGCGCCTGCACCTGCTGTCGCACCGCCTCGTGCGCCCGCACGAGCTCAACCTCGACGGCATCTTCGGCATCCTTCAGAACGTCGTCTGGACGAACCAGGGCCCGTGCGCCGTCGACGGCTTCGAGCAGACCCGCCTCGCGCTGCGTGCCGCCGGCCGCCCGGTCAACGTGACGTCGATCGACAAGTTCCCGCGCATGACCGACTACGTCGTGCCGTCGGGCGTGCGCATCGCCGACGCCGACCGCGTGCGCCTCGGCGCCCACCTCGCCTCGGGCACCACCGTGATGCACGAGGGCTTCGTGAACTTCAACGCCGGCACGCTCGGCGCCTCGATGGTCGAGGGGCGCATCTCGGCCGGCGTCGTGATCGGCGACGGCACCGACATCGGCGGCGGCGCCTCGATCATGGGCACGCTCTCGGGCGGCGGCAAAGAGGTCATCAGCCTCGGCGAGCGCTGCCTCCTCGGCGCCAACGCCGGCCTCGGCATCTCCCTCGGCGACGACTGCATCGTCGAAGCGGGCCTCTACCTCACCGCCGGCACCGTCGTCACGACGCCTGAGGGCGCGGTGAAGGCCCGCGACCTCTCCGGCCAGGACAGCATCCTCATGCGCCGCAACTCCGTCTCCGGCGCTGTCGAGGCCCACGCCCGCTCGGGCGGCTCGTGGCAGGGTCTCAACGCCGTGCTGCACGCCAACGACTGACGCGCCGCGCTCCGCGCCTGCGGCCCGGCCCCGGCAGGATCGCGTTTGAAGTACCCCACGCCCGGGACGTCAAACGCGATCCCGCCGCATTCGACGCAGCCGCGGCGGTCCGGTACCGTCGGCGTCCTGTGACGCACACCCGTTTCACCACTCCCGGCTGATCAGTCTCCGCCTGCGCCGACTGCGCGGCGGACCCACGCTGAGTCATTGCTGAGGCCGCTCGGCGGCCAAGAGAGAGGTGAAGACGGTTGTCTTCCTATCGTGCCCTGCTGGCGCTACCCCGGGCGCGGCGCCTTGCCGCGTCGTCGGCGGTCGGCTGGTGGGCGTTCAACGGGTACGGGCTCGCGCTCGTGCTCACCATCCATCACGCGACGGGGTCGTTCGCGACCGCCGGTGGTGCCACCGCGGCGTTCGCCATCGGCTCGGCGCTGCTCGCGCCCATGCGCGGCCGGGCCGTCGACCGAGGCGGGACGACCGTCCTGTTGTGGCTCGCGGCGCTGCACTGC
>JAEZDB010000019.1 GCA_023429855.1 Actinomycetes bacterium | reverse complement strand
TGAATAAGATACTGGCTGCGGCCTTATCACGCCGCCGGCGCGCCGCCACGGGCCGCGGGGGGCGGTTCCGCAGGCGCGCCCTACTCGCTGGCGCTGTCCGCCGGCTCCCAACGCTCCCAGGTCTCGCGTGACAGGCCCTTGACCTCGTCCCGCGCGGCGTAGCCGGGCGCGCGGACGTCGAGCGCGCGACCCCCGCGTAACGACGGCCCGGAGTCACCGGGTCAGCCAGGCTTGGTGGCGCGTACGATCGCCGAGACGGCGTGCTCGTGGACGCGGTGCGTTACCTGGAGCTCGACGTCCGCAAGCCCGGCCGCGGTCAGACCGGCCTCGAACTCCGAGCGCGTGAGGGCGCCGGCGATGCAGCCCGTCCACTGGGCCATGTCGGCGCGGGTGGCGTCGTCCATGTCGTCGTCGGCGACGACATCGGAGACGGCGAACCGCCCACCGGGCTTCAAGACCCGGGCGGCTTCGGCGAATACGAGCGACTTGTCGGCCGCGAGGTTGATCACGCAGTTGCTGATGATCACGTCGACCGACGCATCCGGGAGCGGGACCGACTCGATCGTGCCCTTGAGGAACTCGGCGTTCGGCACTCCGGCCTCTGCCTGGTTGCGCCGCGCAAGCTCGAGCATCTCGTCGGTCATGTCGAGGCCGTAGGCAAAGCCGGTCGGGCCGACGCGCCGGGCCGACAGCAGCACGTCGATGCCGCCGCCGCTGCCGAGGTCGAGCACCGTCTCGCCTTCGCCCAGCGCGGCGACCGCCGTCGGGTTGCCGCAGCCCAGCGACGCGAGTACGGCCGCGCCGGGGAGCTCGTCACGCTCCTCGCCCTCGTAGAGCGCCGAGCCGAAGACGGCCCGCTGCTCATCGGTGATCACGCCCGAGCCGCAGCAGGAGGCGGTCGCCTCGGGGTCGCTCGTCTCAAGCAGGTCGCGGACGCTGTCGCCGTAGCGCTGGCGGACCTGCTCGCGCAGCGCGGCAGCGTCGGCCGGGACGGCGTCGCGGGGGACTGGGCCGACGTCTGCAGCGTCGGCGCCCGCGCGGCAGTCGCACGTTGCGCTGCCGGTCGTGCAGCACCCGGCGCCGTCGGCCTTGACCTCAGGCTCGCAGCACATCTCCTGGGCAGCAGGGCTGCAGCAGCTCGTGCCGGCCTCGGCGGTGGTCTCGGTCGTGGTCTGGGTCATATCGGCTCCTTGTATCGAAGAATGTCGATGTATCGAAGGTAGACGATTAGATCGAGATATGTCAATGAATTGGTCGCAAGGCGTTGAACGGCCCGTCAAGCGGGGTCTTCGCCCTCGACTGCGCCGGCGGCGGGTTGAGCCCGCTACGCGAGCCAGGCGGCGAAGTCGTCGAGGGCGCCCGGGATGACGTAGTAGTAGGCCCACAGTCCCTGGCGCTCGGAGTCGACGATGCCGGCGTCGCGCAGCTTCTTGAGGTGGTGGCTCAGCGTCGGCTGCGAGACGTCGAACAGCGGCACGAGCTCGCAGACGCAGACCTTGCCCGCGTGCTTGCGCAGGACGTCGATGAGCTGCAGGCGGACGGGGTCGCCGATCGCTTTGGCGACCGTGGCCAGGCGCTGGGCGCGGTCGCGGTCCACGTCCGGGTAGACGACCGGTTCGCAGCACGGCTCGCCGGCCGCGCGCTTGGTCTTCGGGGTCAGCTCAAGATCGACGGCCATGAATGCAATGCTACCCCAGCGGCGTCCGCGTTCAGGTCGTGAACGGATCGACATTCATCGATTGAGGTTCGGTGGGCTCGGCGCTAGCCTGCGGCTCGTTCCATTGGGGAACGTCGATCGAAAGGCTCGCACGGCGATGACCGTCACCCGCGTTGGGATCAACGGCTTCGGCCGCATGGGGCGCCTGGCGCTCCGCGCGGCGTGGGGGAGGCACGACCTGCAGTTCGTACACATCAACGAGCTCGAGGGCGGCGCGGCCACGGCGGCGCACCTGCTGGAGTTCGACTCCGTGCACGGCCGCTGGAATCCGGGCGGGATTGAGATCGACGGCGACGCTGTGGTGATCGAGGGGCAGCGCATCTCGTACTCCGTAGAGATCACCCCCGGCGCAGTTGATTGGGCAGCGCTCGGCGTCGACGTCGTGCTCGAGTGCACCGGCAAGTTCAAGACGATCGACGCGCTGGCGCCGTACTTCGACCGCGGGGTGCGGAAGGTGATCGTGGCGGCGCCGGTGAAGGAGGGCGGAGCGCTCAACGTCGTGGTCGGCGTCGACGACCACCGCTACGACCCGGCCGTCCACGACGTCCTCACCGCCGCGTCCTGCACCACGAACTGCCTGGCGCCGGTGGTGAAGGTGATCCACGAGGGGCTCGGGATCGTGCGCGGGTCGATCACCACGCTGCACGACCTCACCAACACGCAGACCATCGTCGACGCCCCGCACACGGATCTGCGTCGCGCGCGGGCCTGCGGCGTCTCGCTCATCCCGACCACGACCGGCTCAGCGACGGCGATCGCGATGATCTTCCCCGAGCTGAGGGGCAAGCTGAACGGCCACGCGGTGCGCGTGCCGCTGCTCAACGCGTCGCTCACCGACTGCGTCTTCGAGGTCGCCCGCGAGACGACCGTGGAGGAGGTCAACGGCCTGCTCGCCGCGGCCGCGGAGTCCGGCCCGCTCCAGGGCATCCTCGGCTTCGAGGAGCGTCCGCTCGTTTCGGTCGACTACAAGGACGACCCGCGCTCGTCGATCGTCGATGCGCCGTCGACGCTCGTCGTCGATGGCACGCACGTGAAGATCTACGCCTGGTACGACAACGAATGGGGCTACGTGAACCGCATGGTCGAACTCGCCGGCATCGTCGGCGAGCGCCTCCACGCGGGGAGCGCGGCGTGAGCGAGGCCGCCACCGCGGGCTCAGCCGGCACCACGGGCCCGGCAGCGCCCAAGCCCTCGGGCGATCTGCGCAACTACGCGATCGTCACCGGCGCCTACTGGGCCGACACGATCGCCGACGGCGCCAGCCGCATGCTGGTGCTCTTCTACTTCTACGAGCTCGGCTACAGCCCGCTGAAGGTCGCGATGCTGTTCGTGTTCTACGAGGTCTTCGGCGTGGTCACGAACCTCGTCGGCGGCTGGGTCGCGGCGCGGCTCGGCCTGCGCGCCACGCTCCTGGCCGGTCTCACCACGCAGATCGTCGCGCTGAGCATGCTCGCCTTCGCCCCGGACGCGTGGCTCGTCGTGGCCTATGTGATGGTCGCGCAGGCGCTTTCGGGCATCGCGAAGGACCTCACGAAGATGAGCTCCAAGAGCGCAGTCAAGCTGGTGGTGCCCGAGGGCGACTCCGGCGCGCTCTACAAGTGGGTGGCCATCCTCACCGGCTCCAAGAACGCCCTCAAGGGTGTCGGCTTCTTTCTCGGCGGTCTGCTGCTCAGCCTCGTCGGCTTTCAGTGCGCGCTGATGATTCTCGCCGCGCTCGTCGCGACCGCGCTCGTGGCGGTGCTGGTGCTGATGCGCGGGGAGCTGGGCAAGTCCGACGGCAAAGCCAAGTTCCGCCAGATGTTCTCCAACAACCGGTCCGTCAACGTGCTCGCCGCGGCGCGGATCTTCCTCTTCGCCTCGCGCGACGTGTGGTTCGTCGTCGCGCTCCCCGTCTACCTGCGGACGGTCTTGGGGTGGACCTTCTGGCAGGTCGGCACGTTCCTGGCAGTCTGGGTGATCGGCTACGGGATCGTGCAGGCCTCAGCGCCGCGCGTCGTACGCAGCCGCGCCGACGGCGGGGAAGGGCCCGACGGCCGCACGGCCACGCGGCTGGCGTTCGTCTTGGCGGCGTTCCCGGTTGGGATCGCGCTCGGGCTGGCCAGCGGCGCCGACGCCGCGATCGTGCTGGTGACGGGCCTGATCCTGTTCGGCGTGGTGTTTGCCATGAACAGCGCCGTGCACTCCTACCTGATCCTGGCCTACGCCGATGGCGACAAGGTGGCCATGAACGTCGGCTTCTACTACATGGCCAATGCCTTCGGCCGGCTCGCCGGAACGGTCCTCTCGGGGCTGATCTACCAGTGGCAGGGGCTCGAGGCGTGCCTCTGGCTGTCGTCGGCGTTCGTGGTGGCGGCCGGGCTCTTGTCTCGGATGCTGCCCGCCTCCGCGCGGCCGCAGCCCGGTGCGCCGACGCACGTGGCCGGCGTCGGCAGCCCCGGGTGACGGCGTCGCCATCCGACGACCAGACGCTCAAGCGCCTCTCGACTCACCACCGGTCCTGTCGGCAAGCATCTGCCGCCGAGAACGAGGAGAGGCTCGGCGTCCCGCCGGGCCTCTCCTTGGGTTGCGCAGCGCGTCAGGCACACAGCCGCTGCGCTGGCCTGCGCGGGGAGTGCGTTGCCCGCGCAAGTGGTGGCTGCCTTCGGGGGCCGGACGCTGCGCCCGCGCTGCCCCATCGGCACGCGGGCGGGCTCACGAATCCGATGCGGCGCTGCGCCGTGGGGCTGTCGGCGATCTTCGCCAGGGCGCCCGCGGCGACGGGCGCGGCCGGCTCAGCGCCGGCGTCGGCACGCGCGGGGGCAACGGCAACCGGCTGCTCATCGGTTGCGCAGGCGGGGAGCAGCGCCGTGAGGCAGACGGCGAGGGCGAGTGGCTTCTTCACAACGGGCGATTGTGGGCAGCCAGCGGGTCGGAGGCGTCAACGCCGTGTGAACCCCTGAAACGCGGGCGCGCCGACACCGCCCTGCCGTGCGAGGCCGAACATTCGTGGGGCGCCGATCGAGCTGGCGCCGGCGCGGAGCTACGTTGGAGTCATGCTCCAGGTTGCACTCAACGGTGGCCGGACCAAAGCCGATCACCACGAAGTTCCCATCACTCCGACCGAGCTTGCGCGCGACGCGCTGCGCTGCAAGCGCGTGGGGGCGACCGAGGTGCACCTGCACCCGCGGGCGCCGAGCAGCGAGGAGACGCTTGACCCGGCGATCGTCGACGCGACGGTCGCCGAGGTGCGCTCCGTGAGCGGCCTACCGGTCGGCGTGTCGACGGGCGCGTGGATCGAGCCCGACCCGGAGCGGCGTGCCGAAGCCGTCGGCCTGTGGCGCGAGCCGGCCTACGCCAGCGTCAACCTGCACGAGCCCGGGGCGATCGCGGTGATGACGGCGCTGGTGGGCGCGGGCATCGGGATCGAGGCGGGCGTCTGGTCGCCGGAAGACGCCCAGATCCTGGCCGAGAGCGGCTTCGCGACGCAGGTGCTGCGGGTGCTCGTCGAAGTGCACGACCCGGCGCCGGTCGGTGCGATCAGCCGCGCGGCGGCGATCCACGACGCGCTCAACACCTACGGGATCATGGCGCCGAGGCTCCAACATGGCGTGGGGGAGGCCGCGTGGATTCTGCTGCGCGACGCCGCCGAGCGCGAGATCGACACCCGTGTGGGTCTCGAAGACGTGCTGCACAGCCCCCGCGGCGGCGCAGCCCGCGACAACGCCGACCTCGTCGACGAGGCCCAAGCGGTCATCGGCCGCGCCATGCTGCGCAGCGTGCCGGCACGCCTCTCCGTCCCGGCGCCGCCACCGCCGCGCCGCTTCGGCATGCTCCCTGAGATGGGATAGAGAAAATGTGGCGTTAGACCGCGCGTCTGACGAGGCGATCGCGCCGCAGATTTCGTTCGGGCACGACTGGTTCAGGCCTCCGGGCCGGGCCAGTTGGGCCCGGACGGAAGATGCAAGTGAGCGTCCGGCAGACGTGTGGTCTACCAGCCGCCCTTCCAGGCGGCGGCGCCCTTGGCCTTGCGGAAGGCGGCCTTCTTGCGGTCCTTGCGGGTGTCGAGGGCCTTCTGCAGGCGCGACATAGCCCACACGAAGATCGGGAAGCCGATGATCAGGCCAAGGCCGAACTCGGTGATGAGCTTCTCGGTGGCGTGGAGCTGGCCGGCGCCGCTCTCCTGGGCCAGCGCAGGGCTGGTCGCGGCGAAGAGGGCGATCCAGAGCGTCGTGAAGGCAGTGGTGATTCGGCGCATCTCAGGGTGCGATGCTACCGACTGTGGAACCTGTAGTGCTTGATCGACCGCTGCCGGGCGTTGCGACGCTTCGCATCAACCGCCCAGAAGTGCGTGGCGCGCTGGATCGGGCGTCGATCAGATTGCTCGTCGACGGGCTGGCGGAGCTGGAGTCCGAGGCGGATCTGGCGGCGGTCGTGCTGTCATCGACCGACCCGACCGCGCTGTGCGCGGGGGCCGACGTGAACGAGGTGCTCGACGCAGAAGGCGGCTACGCCCGCATGAGCGAGTTCGCCGACCTCTACGCGGCGCTCGAGCGGTGTCCGGCGGTGACGGTGTGCGCGATGGTCGGCAACACGGTCGGCGCGGGGGCGGAGCTGGCGGCGGCGTGCGACCTGCGGGTCGCGGGCGACAACCTCAAGCTGCGTTGGGTCGGCGGCCTGCTCGGCGTTCCGGTCGGCCCGGCGCGGCTGGCGCCGCTCGTCGGCTTGGCGGTGGCGCGGCACCTCGTGCTGCAGAGCCCGGTGGTCACGGCCGAGGACGCCCTGCGCTACGGCCTCACGTTCGACGTCGTTCCGGCCGATGAGGCCCATGACCGTGCCGTGGAGATCGCGACGAGCCTGGCGTCACGGCCTGTGGAGAACCTGCGAAAGGTAAAGGGCATGTTCCGCGAGTTCGAGCAGACCGAACGCCGCACGCTGGAGGAGAACGAGGCGCTGCTGCACTTCCAGCGCCACGGGTCTGGGCTGCCGTCGGGTGGCGCCGCACGGTGAAGCGGGGCGTCGCCGCCATGGGACTGCTTGCGACTGCGCTGACGGCGGGGGCGATCGGCTTTGCCGTCGCGACGGCGGGGTCACCCGAGCCGGTGCTCGCGGCCGATCCGAACGATCCCGCGATGGTGTTGACCGACGACCGCCCGTGCGTCGCTCCGTGTGTGAAAACCGGGGTCGTGTTCGGCTCGGCGACGTCGAAGCTCAACCCAGCTGCGGGCAAGCAGGCGCTGTCGCTTGACCTGTTCCGTTCGACGAAGACGCCCAAGCAGAACGCGCCCACCCTCGTGCTGGCGCACGGCGGAGGGTTCGTCGAGGGCGACCGCTCGCAGATGCGCGTCGTGGCCGAGGAGTTCGCGCGCGCGGGCTTCCTCGTCGCGTCGGTCGACTACCGGCTCGTCCCCAAGGACCGCAACAACGGCCAGGGCATCGTCAGCAACAAGGACCTCGTGCCGGCGTCGGAGGAGGCGGAGGCCGATCTGGAGATGGCGCTGCGCTACCTGCGCCGTCATGCGAAGGAGCTCGGCGCCGGCGTGAAGCAGGAGCGGTACGCGGTCGGCGGCTACTCGGCGGGCGCGATCGCCTCGCTGCGCGTCGCGATCCGCGGCGGCGACCGTGCGACGCCGAAGTCCCGGCGCTTCAAGGTCGGCGCGGCGTTCTCGATCGCGGGCGCCGAGTGCCAGGAGTCGGCCAAGAACACCGGATGCAAGCCGGCCTACGACGAAGCCGACGCGCCGATCTTGCTCTTCCACGGCGACGCCGACTCGATTGTGCAGCTCACGTTCGCGCGCGACACGTGCACGTCGGCGATCCTGCGCGGGGGCGGCTGCAAGGCGTACTTCTACCCGGAGCAGGACCACTTCTGGTCGTCGGGGACCGTGTTCGGCGGCGGCGAGGGACTGACGAAGCGGCACCCGGCGATCGTGCCGACCGCCGCGAAGTTCCTGCGCAGTCAGCTGCGCTGAGCGGCTGCGCGACGCCTGACCACCGTTAGCCGCTCCGGCGTCCCCTCGTCGGGCGTCTTTGCTGGCGCGCTCGCAGTCGTCCCGTCTAGGATCGGCCGGCAGTCGACTGTTGGGGGACAGTGGCGTGGAGAGTGCTCCGGAGGCGTCGATCGCGGCGTTTGACGTAATCGTGGTCGGTTCTGGTTTCGGTGGTGGGATCGCGGCGTGCCGCCTCGCGGAGGCCGGGCAACGGGTATGCGTGCTGGAGCGAGGCCGGCGGTTCGGCGCGGCGGACTTCGTCGACGAGTGGGACGAAGCGCCGCAGCTGCTGTGGCACGACCGGATCAATCCCGGCGGGATGTTCGACGTGCGCCTGATGCGCGACGTCGCCGTGATCACGGCGGCCGGAGTCGGCGGCGGGTCGCTGGTCTACGCCAACGTGCAGCTGCGCGCGCCCGACGAGGTGTTCCGCGAGGGCTGGCCGGCGGGCACCGACCGCGCCGCGCTCGACCCCTGGTACGACCGCACCGAGGCGGCGCTCGACCCGCAGCTCACGCCGCAGGACCCGCAGCTCCGCAAGGTCGACGCCTTCGCGGCGGCCGCGCAGCGTGCGGGTCACGAGGCAGAGCGCCTGCCGGTCGCCGTGCACTTCGGCGCGCCGCGCGAGCACCCGTTCAGCGGCGTGCGGCAGGAGGGCTGCCAGAACCTCGGCCGCTGCGACATCGGCTGCCCGGTCCTCGCGAAGAACACGGTCGACATCACCTACGTCGCGAAGGCGGAGGCGCACGGCGCGCTGGTCTGCTCCGGCCAGCAGGTCACGCGCCTCACGCCACCGCGCTCGCCCGGTGGCGGCTGGGAGGTCTGCAGCGAGGACCTCGCGAACGGCTCCCGCAAGACCTGGATCGCGCCGAAGGTCGTGCTCGCCGCTGGAGCGCTCGGCTCGACGCGCCTGCTGTTGCAGAACCGGCGTCGGATCAAGGGGCTCTCGCCGGCGCTCGGCTCGCGCTTTTCGGGCAACGGCGACGCGCTGGCCGTTGCCTTCGACCCGCAGGCGCCGGGCACAACCGAGGCCCGCAACGACCTTGGCCCGGTGATGACGAGCCGCATCGACCTCACCGGCGACCGGGCGCTGATGGCCGCCGACGGAGGGCTCCCCGGTAACTTCCAGGGGCTGCTCGACGTGGCTCGCGGGGTGCAGGTGGTTGAGGGCTGGCGGCGCTGGCTGCTGCGGCTCGTGAACTGCCAGATCAAGCTGGGGTGGAGCGACCGCCAGCTCAACCCCAGGCGCGTGACAATGCCGCCGAAACGGCCCAACCGCGACGCGCTGATCTACCTGCTGATCGGCCGCGACGCCGCCGACGGCAAGATGCGCCTCACCTGCTTCGGCCGCAAGCTCGACATCCGCTGGAGGCGCGACGCGAGCAAGCAGCTCTTCGACGACCTCGAGCGCACCGCCACCGAGCTCGGCGCGGCGTCGCAGGCAAGCATGTTCTACCCGCTGGGCTCCGGCGTGGCGTCGAAGTTCACGACGGTCCACCCGCTCGGCGGCTGTCCGATGTCGGACGATCCGGCGCAGGGTGTCGTCGACCCGTTCGGCAAGGTGCACGGCGTTCCTGGTCTGTGGGTGCTCGACGGCTCGATCGTGCCGACGTCGCTCGGGGTGAACCCGTCGAAGACGATCGCCGCGCTCGCTGAGCGCGGGGCGGCCAAGCTCGTCGAGGAGCTCGCATGACCCGCGAGTGGCGCAACCACGTCGGCAACCAGGTCTGCCACCCGCGCGACATCCGGATGCCTGAGTCCGTCGACGACATCGTCGCGGCGGTCCGCGAGGCCGAGGCCGACGGGACGACGATCCGCGCCGTCGGCTCAGGCCACGCGTGGTCCGACATCGCGCTCACCGAGGGACTCCTGCTGCGCCCACACGCGATGACCGGGATCCTGCCGCTCGACGACGGCACGCTGCGGCCGCGCCAGGCGTGCAACGAGCTCCTCGTGCGCGTGCTCGCGGGCACGACGATCCGCGACCTCAACGACGCCCTCGACGCCCGCGGCCTCGGCCTGCCGAACATGGGTGGCTACGACGCGCAGACGATCGCCGGCGTGATCTCGACTTCGACACACGGGTCGGGCCTGTCCTGGGGCCCGTTCTCCGACATGGTGCGTTCCGTCGACCTCGTGGTCTCCGGCGGGCGGCAGGTGCGGGTGGAGCCGGCCGGCGGATTGACCGATCCGACGCGCTTCAACGGCGAGCGGCTCATCCAGGACGACCGCACATTTGACGCGGCGATCTGCGGCCTCGGGACCCTCGGGATCGTCACGTCGCTGGTGCTGTCGGTGCGCGAGCGGTTCTTCCTCAACGAGGTGCGCACGCTCTCGACCTGGGAGCGCGAGCGGGATCGCCTCGGGCCGCACGGCCCGCTCGCCGACGGCGACCACTACGAACTGCTCCTCAACCCCTATCCGCGCAGAGACGGCCACCACCGGCTGCTCGTGACCCGCCGCACTGAGTGCCCGGACCCAGCACGGCTCGCGCCCGACAAGAAACGCCGGCACCCGCTGATCGAACTGCAGACGCGGATCCCGCTCACGAAGCGCCTGCTGCGCTGGGCCGCGCGCAGGCAGCCGCGGGTCCTGGCGTGCGCGTTCGACGGCGCGCTCAAGGCGATGCAGGACGACGGCTACGCGGCGATCTCGTACCGCGTGTTCAACATCGGCGAGGCCAACGGCGTGCCGGCGCTGTCGATGGAGCTGGCGGTGCCGCTCGAGGGAGGCGCGCATGTGCAGGCCGTCGACCGGATCCTCGAGATCGCTGCGCGGGAGCGCCAGCGCGGCCTGATCCACACCGTGCCGATCGCCCTGCGCTTCACGAAGGCATCGCGGGCGTTCGCGTCGATGATGTACGGCCGCGACACGATGATGATCGAGCTGATCCTGATCGATGGCACCCGCGGCGGCACCGACCTGCTGGAGACCTACGAGCGCGAGCTGGCCGACCTCGGCACCCGCTCGCACTGGGGCCAGTACAACGCCCTCACGCCCGAGCGCGTGCGGGCGGCGTACCCGAAGCTCGACGAGTGGCTCGCGGTCGCCGCCGACTTCAACGCCAGCGGCGTGTTCGCGTCGCCCTTCACGAAACGCGTCGGGCTCTGAGCGGGGTCGTTCCCGAACCGGCGGGGCGGAGGCGGCGCTAGGCGTCGAGCGGCTCGCCGGGCTCGACGACCAGGGTCAGCGAGCCGTCATGCTCGGGCTGCGTGCGCAGGTCGCCGTGGCGTTCCTCCCACCGGCCGCTCTCGAGGTCTCGGCGCAGACGGCCCGTGATGCGCGCGGTCGTCGCGGCGTCGATGAAGCCCCACGAGGACTGCGCGGCGCGCACGTGGTCGTCGAGAAACGCCTCGGGGCGCGCGTAATAGGCCTCCATGAAGCCGTCGACGCAATCGATCGGGACGGGCACGGGCGTCGCTCGGGCGTCGGGGCCGAGTCCAGCAACGAGACGCTCGATCGAGGGAAAGCGCGGAATCTCGCGCTCCAGCAGCTCGGGTGCGTAGTCGGCGATCCAGTAGCGGCCCATCGCGGCTGGGTCGAAGGTGAGAATCACCACGGGCCCGCGGGCCACGCGGCGCAGCTCGGCCAGTCCGGCGTCGAGGTCGGTCCACTGGTGCACGGTGACCATCGCCATCGCCGCATCGAACGAGTCGTCGTCGAACGGAAGCGCCTCGGCCGCCGCGTCGATGACCGGCGGGCTGCCCGGGGCCCGCTGCGCGCGCATCGACGCCGACGGCTCCACGGCGGTGACCTCGCGGTCCGTCGGCTCGTAGCTGCCCGAACCGGCGCCGACGTTTACGACCGTCCGAGCGTCGCCGAGCGCAGCGTGGACTCGCGCGGCGATGCGCGGGTCGGTGCGGCGCTGCACGGCGTAGCCGTCGTTGGCCGGCGTGTCGTAGTCGAAGTCTCCCGCGGGGCCGGCCGAACGCATGCCTCGAACCTAGCCGCGACGGCAGCGCGCGCGGCCCGGTCGGCGATGACGGGGCAGGTCACGGGGTGTCGCGCGTGGCACCCGGCGGCTGGCGGTTCACGAGGTGGTCGTAGTTGATCCGCAGGAGCGCGACGACGTCGCGCCGGTCCTCGTCGCCCGCGATCCGCCGCGCGGCCGGTCCCTCGCGCCCGGGAAACACGGGGTGGTAGTCGATCCGGCCCGCCGCGTGAAGCTCGCGCCAGGTCGGCTTGGTGAAGCCGAAGTGCGCGGTGGTGTCGCCGTGGAGGTGGCCCAGTTCGCGTCGCCCGAGCTTGAAGGCCCACTCGCCGCGGCTGCCGGTCGCGGCCTCCACGCCGGGCCAGGTGAGCACCTCGGCGGTGATGCGGGCGCTCGCGCCGTTGGAGGACGCCCGAGGGTCGGCTGGAGTGGTGGATGTGGTCGTCATGCGTCGACCGTA
>JAEZDB010000009.1 GCA_023429855.1 Actinomycetes bacterium | reverse complement strand
ATGTGGGCTACGCCGACGAGATCGTGACGGGCGCCGGCGAAGCCATCAGCAACTCCACCACGCCCGCGCAGAACGGGCGCGGCAGCCTCCGCTAAATCCCCCGCGGGGTGGGCCGCGCAAGCCGCGGGGGATTTAGCGGAGGCTGCCGCGCCCGTTCTGCGCGGGCGTGGTGGAGTTGCTGATGGCTTCGCCGGCGCCCGTCACGATCTCGTCGGCGTAGCCCACATCGTCGCCGCCGCGCACGGTGCCGCCGAGCGCGTCGCCGCCGCCGGTCGGCATCGCGCCGCCGACGCGTTCCTCGGCCGCGCGGTCAGACGCTGCGGTGTGCGCGTCGCCGGGGATCGACCCGCCCACCCCGAAGCCGAGGTGCGCCCGGAAGCCGGGCTCGTCGCCACCCCACGTCTGCAGGCGTTCGGCCTGTGCCGTGAGCTGGTCGAGCGGGGCACGGCCGCGCATCGGGATCAGCCCGGCGCTCGTGCCGGCGACGGGGCCCGCGCCGGCGCCGTGGCGGCTGTGGTACGTGCCCGAGTCGTCGGTCGTGCCCGCCGTCCGCACCTTCGCCCGCGCCTGCGTCGCCGCAGCGTCGACCTCGACTTGGCGGCGCTGCCGTCGGCGACGCCGCTCGAGCAGACCCGCAGCGAGCGCGAGCAGCGCGCCCGCCGATGCAGCGCCAGCCATCCGCAGCGCGTGCTGCCTAGCCTGCGCGCGTTTGCGGCCAGTCGGGTCCTTGAGCCTCACCAGCAGCTTGCTGGTGGTCGTGACGGCGGTCATCATCGCGTCCCCTCTTTCTCTCTCTGGGAGCTTCGCCGGCGCAATCGGCGCGCGGCGGGTGTCCCCCTGTCGTTCGACTATGCGACCTCTAGCGCCACCGCAAGGTGGTCAGCCTCGGTCGACACGCCGGGCCCGGCGATACGCGCGTTGAGCCTCGGTCGGCATCGCCAGTGCCGGCGCTCCGGCGGTGGCGCCGCTACCCGCCGCTGTGCCCGAAGTCCCGCCGCGCCAGCGCCTTCTGCACCGCGACGTTGAGCCCGAGTAGGACGAGGATCGCGATGAGCAACATCGTCGCGAGCACGTTGACCTCGGCGGGGACGCCTTGGCGCGTCGCGCCGAAGATGTAGAGCGGGAACGTCTGCGTCTGGCCGGCGTTGAAGCTCGAGACCACGTAGTCGTCGATCGAGAGGGCGGCCGCGAGCACGGCGGCGCTGACGACGCCGGGGGCGATCATCGGCATCGTGATCCGCCAGAAGGCCTGGGGCTCGGACGCGCCGAGGTCGCGAGCAGCCTCCTCGATGTGCGGGTCCATGCCCTGGAGGCGTGACTTGACGGTCACGACGACGTAGGACATCGAGAACATCACGTGGGCGATGAAGAGCGTCAGGAAGCCGGTGTTGACGCCGGCGACGAGGAAGAGGCCGAGCAGCGAAGCGCCCAGGACGACCTCGGGCGTGGCCATCGGAAGGAAGACGAAGAAGTCGGACGCGGCGCGGCCCTTCCAGCGGTAGCGCACCAGCGCGATCGCTAGCAGGGTGCCGAGGGCGACGGAGCCGATCGTCGACGTGATCGCCAGCAAGATCGAGTTCTTCATCGACCTCGCGAGATCTGGGTCCTTGAAGGGGTCGGCCCAGTGGTCGAGCGTGAAGCCCTGCCACGTGAAGTTGAAGCGACCGGCGGGGTCGTTGAACGAGAAGACGATCGCGACCACGATCGGCAGGAAGAGGAATAGGATCGCGCCCACCGACCAGAGCCCGAGGCCCCAGTTCCGCAGCTTCGCCGTCCGGTCGCCCGCGCCGGCCGGGGCGACGACCTCGGTCACCTTGCTGGGAGGAGTCGTGACCGCCATCAGCCTGCAGCCTCCGTGAGGGTCTTGGTCCCCAGCAACGCGGAGTACAGCGCGATGCCGAGCAGGATGATCCCGATCAGCAAGAAGCTCAGAGCCGCCGCCGTCGGGTAGTCGAGGATCGTGAGGAAGTTCGTCTGGATGACGTTGCCGACCATGTACTGCTTGCTCGAACCCAGCAGCGCGGCGTTGATGAAGTCGCCCGTCGCCGGGATGAACACGAGCAGCGAGCCCGCGAAGAGCCCTGGCGTCGCAAGCGGCACCGTCACCTTGCGGAATGCCGTGGCGCGCGAGGCGTAGAGGTCGGTCGCGGCCTCGATCAGCCGCCGGTCGAGGCGCTCCAGCGACGCGTAGACTGGCAGCACCATGAACGGCAGGTAGTTGTAGGCGATGCCGCCGATCACGGCGGTGCTGGTCGCCAAGATACGGCCGTCGTCGCTGAGCAGACCGACCGCCCGGAGCTGGTCGGCGATCCAGCCGTTGTCGCTGAGCAGCAGCTGCCACGAGACGGTCCGCAGGACCTGGCTCATGAAGAACGGCAGCACCACCATCAGCAGCAGGAAGCCTTTCCATTTGCCGGCCTTGTAGGCGATGAAGTACGCCAGCGGGAACGCGATGACCAGGTCGATCACGGTGGCCGCGAACGCGTAGATCAGCGAGCGCTCGATCTGCGGCCAGTACTCCTTGATCGCCTCCGTGTAGTTGGAGAAGGCCCACGTCATCTCGTAGCCGGCCTCCGGGTCGCCGGTCATCAGCGACACGTTGGCCTGGTTGATCAGGGGGATCCCGAAGAAGATGATCAGCCACAGCAAGCCCGGGAGGGCGAAGTACCACGGGATCAGCCGTTGACGGTTCTTGAGCATCGCGCCCTCAGCCTCCGGTGACCTTGGCGAAGGCCTTGTCGAGCACCTGTCGCTGCACGCTCGAGAACTGGCCGTAGGGGTGGAACTTCTCGAGCTGCTCGGGCGGCGGGAACACGAGCGGGTTGTTCGCCAGGTCCGGGTCGGTCTGCTCGATGATCTCGCGGACGCCCTTGACCGGCGGGATGTAGTTCACGTAGGCAGCGATCTTGGCCGCGACCTCCGGCTCGTAGACGTAGTTCATCATCGTCTCGGCCGCATACGGGTGCTGGACCTTGGCCGGCAGCATCATGTTGTCGGTCCAGAGGACGGCGCCCTCGTCGGGGTACGAGTAGCGCAGGTTCGGGTTGTCGGCCTGGAGCTGGACCATGTCGCCGGAGTAGGCGAGCGCGAGGACGATGTTGCCCTTCGTGAGGTCGGTCGAGAAGTCGTTGCCGGTGAACCGCCGGAACTGCCCTGCCTTGGCGGCCTTGTCGACCTTCTCGATGCCCTGCAGGTAGCCGTCCATGCCGGCGGTGACCGGGTCGATGCCGTCGCCGATCAAGACGGCGGTGACCGTGTCGAGCACGTCCTGCAGCATCGTGACCTTGCCCTTCCACTCGGGGTTGAAGAACTCGTCCATCGACCGCAGTTCGCGGCCGGTCGCTTTGATGTCGTAGCCGAGGCCCAGCGACCCGGACTGCCACGGCAGCGTGAAGAGCCGGTCGGGGTCGTACGGCGGGCTCTTGAGCGGGTCGGTGAGGTTCTTGACGCCGTTCGGGATGTTGCGCTTGTCGATCGGCGTGACGAACGAGCTGCGCACCCAGCGGGCCGCCATCGGGTCGGTGAGCACGACGATGTCGCGGCCGATCGGCTTGCCGGCGGTGAGCTGCGGGCGGACCTTGCCGAAGAACTCGTTGTTGTCGTTGATCTCCTCGACGTACTTGACCCTGCCGCCGAACTTCCGGTCGAAGTCCCTCAGAACCTGTTTGTCGATGTAGAGCGGCCAGTTCGCGAACACCCAGTCGCCGATCGGCTCCTGCGGGTGGCGCACCGACGCCGCGATCTTCGCCAGCTCGGCCGTGTTCTTCTCGGCCGTGCCCGCGATGCCACAGGCCGAGAGGAACGCCGACAGGCCTGAGGTCAGGGCAACCGCTCCTGCCGTGCGGCCGATGAACCGGCGGCGGTCCATCTCGCGCTCGCGCAGGAGCCGGTCGATGTGCGACTCGATCTGGCCCCGTGAGGGCGTCTCCCAGCCGGGCTCAGACATCGGCGCCGACCGTCACGACGAACGTGTGGTCGGGCTCCCAGGAGAGCTCGACCTCGGTGCCGTCGGCGATCCACGGCGCTTCCGTCCGCGCGTTGTTCTGCACGGTCACGATCAGCTCGTCGCCGCCGCCCGTCACCACGTGGTACTCCAGCGACACCCCGAGAAACGCCGACGTGACGATCCGCCCGCGCACGCGGTTGCAGCGGTGCTCGTCGGGATCAAGCGAATCGAGCGTGTTGATCCAGACCTTCTCCGGGCGCACACCGACGGCGAGGTCGCCGGTCGTCGCGGCCACGCGCTCCGTGAAGAGCTTGAACTTGTGGCCGTCGTGCGTTTCGGCGATCGAGTTCTCCCCCTCCGTGCCCGTGATCGACGCCTTCACGAGGTTCGACTGGCCGAGGAAGTTCGCCACGAACGCGGTCGAGGGGTAGTCGTAGAGCTCGCGGGCGCTGCCGGCCTGCTCGATCTTGCCGCGGTTCATGACGGCGATCACGTCGGCCATCGTCATCGCCTCTTCCTGGTCGTGCGTGACGTGCACGAACGTGATGCCGACCTCCTGCTGCACCTTCTTGATCTCGACTTGCAGCTGGCGCCGCAAGCGCAGGTCGAGGGCGCCGAGCGGCTCGTCGAGCAGCAGGGCGCCGGGGCGGTTCACGAGGGCGCGGGCGAGCGCGACACGCTGCTGCTGTCCGCCGGAGAGCGCACCAGGGCGCCGCTCGGCGAGGTGGCTGAGCTGCACGGACTCCAGCGCCTCGGCCGCACGGCGTTTCACCTCGGCCTTCTTCACGCCGCTGCGCTCCAGGCCGAACGCGACGTTCTTGGCGACCGTGAGGTGCGGGAACAGCGCGTAGGACTGAAAGACCGTGTTGACCGCGCGGCGGTTCGGCGGCAGGTTCGTCACGTCTTTGCCATCGAGATGGACCGTGCCCACGCTCGGGACCTCGAAGCCGCCGATCATCCGCAGCGTCGTCGTCTTGCCGCAGCCCGACGGGCCGAGCAGCGCGTAGAACGTGCCCGGAGCGATGTCGAGCGTGAGGTCGTCGATCACGGTCACGTCGCCGTAGAACTTGCTCACGCCCTCGAGCCGGATCTCGCCCGTCGCCGGCGCCGTGCCCGCCGCAGCGGTTGCAGGCTTTACGGCATCGGGCTCGGGGGTCAGCTGCTGCGGGGTGGTCACGCGTTTCAACCTAACCCCGCGGCCGGGCGCTGTCTTCGCATTCGTGGAAGGCCGTGGACGCTCGTTCTGGACTGCGGGCCAACACAGCACCGGCGACCGGTTGATAGAGCTGTAGCAGGCAAGACGCCCCGTCACCTCGGGCATGACCGGGGGTGACGGGGCGTCGTGAAAACGGCGCTCGGCGCGCCGAGCGGCTGGACGCCGCGTGCGGAGCGCTCGCTAGCGCGAGTAGCTCGGCAGCAGCTTCTTCAGCGTGCGGTACGTCGCGCGCTCCTGGCCGTCGGGGCCCACGATGCCGGCGTCGAAGCGCGTCTTGCCGCAGCCCGAGCCGAACCAGTTGTAGAGCAGCACACGCTCGACGCCCTGGCTCTTGTACTTCTTCGCCAGCGAGAACACGTTCTTCGTGCGTTTCGCCGCGCGAGAGGTCGAGCACTTGAACGACTTGCCGAACTCCACGAGGCCGCCCGTCTCCGTGAACCAGAACTTCGTGGAGCGGTTGTACTTGCGACTCGTCTTGATCATCGACGCGGTGAACTTCGTGCGGTTGCGGTTCACGTCGCCGTAGTTGTGGATGCCGACGACCTTGGCCCGCTTGCGGTATGTCGAAGAGAGCGCCCGGTAGAACTTGGCCTGGTACTTCTCGACGCCGCCCTGGTCGAGCAGATCGAGGGCGACGATCTTGTCCTTGGATCCCACAGCGGTGTACATCACCTTGAAGAATGACGCGGCGCGTTTGGGGTCCTTGTAGGTCGGCTGGGAGACGTGGTTGGCCTCGTTCCAGACGCCCCATTCCTTGACGCCGAGCGGTCGGAACGTGGCGACGATCTTCTTGACCTCGGTGCGGTAGGCGTTGACCGACGGCAGCTTGGCCTTGCGTGCCGTGAAGTTGTCGGTCGAGAGGTGCAGCAGAACGGTGACGCCCGCCGCCTTGGCTGCCGTGACGTAGGCGATGGCGCGGTCGCGCTCGTACGTGTTCGGGTTGCTCAGCGCGTTCCACGGCATGAAGTACCGGGTCGTCTTGAGCTTGAGGTCCTTCCAGGCTTGCTGGTCGAACATCTCCTTCGCCTGATCGCCGATGCCGACGCGGATCGAGGACTTCGCCGACGCCGTGGAGGCGGTGGTGCCGAACGCGAGCAGCGCTATGAGGGGGAGCAGGAAGATCCTGAGTCGTTGCATGTGGGGTTCCAAACCGGTCGGAGGGTCGGCGTTGCGCCACGGCCGCCGCTTGTGGCGCGAAGGAGCTTGTCAGCCTTTGCGCGACGCCCACGCCGGTACGCGTGGGCGCGCCTGTGCGCAATCCGTTTCACGAACGCCGCCGGGGGCAATAGGCTCGCTGGAGCAGATGCGCATTGGCGTTGTCGATATTGGAACGAACTCCACCCGGCTGCTGATCGCGGAGATCGACGACGAGGGACGCATCAGCGAACTCGACCGGCGCTCCACGGTCACCCGGCTGGGCCGCGGCGTCGATGCCGACGGCAAGCTCGGCGAACCCGCGATGCACGACACGTGGCAGGTCGTCGACGACTACCGCACGCGCATGCAGGAGGTCGGGATCGACAAGGCCGTCGCGCTGATGACGAGCGCCGTCCGCGATGCCACCAATGGCGCGGCGTTCGCCCAGTCCATCCGTGACCGCCACGGCATCGCGCCGATGGTGCTGACGGGCGAGCAGGAGGCTCGCCTCACCTTCGCGGGCGCCACCACGGGCATCGACGACACCGGCGCGGTGCTCGTGATCGACGTCGGCGGCGGCTCGACCGAGCTCGTGATCGGCCGCGGCACCCGCGTGCACTTCCACACGTCGACGCAGCTCGGCGTCGTCCGCCAGGGCGAGCGCCACCTCGAGCACGACCCGCCCACGCCGGCCGAGCTCTCGGCCTTGCAGGCGGAGGCGAAGGCGATCATCGCTGCCGCGCTGCCCCGCGGCCTCGACCTGCCGTCGCTGCGGGGCATCGCCGCG
>JAEZDB010000479.1 GCA_023429855.1 Actinomycetes bacterium | reverse complement strand
GCGCAGGCCCGCGAGGCGCTCCCGGCCGGTGCGCCGCCAACCCTCGGGGTCGATTCCGAGGGCCGTTGGATCTTCGACTGCACCGCCGCCACCTGGGCCACCTACAACGACTTCCAGAAGGCCGTTGTCGCGGCCGCAGCGCAGAAGGACACCGGCGTCTGCCAGTACATCCCGGAGCCCGCCGCAGAGCCCAAGTGCGAGCAGCTCTTCGCGCTCGTCTCCTTCGTGAAGATGACCGGCAAGTGCATCAAACAGGACCCGAAGACAAAGGTCCTGAAGAGCGAGGCGAAGGTCGCCGTCAACGGCATCGACATCTCGTTCGGCCCCGGTGGCTCGATCACGTTCAACCCGACGACCAAGGAGCTCGCGGTCAAGGGCCGGCACAAGGTCGAGATCCCGCTGTTCTTCAACGGGCGCAGCCAAGGCGCCGTCGTCCTGCGCGACGCGCTCGCCGACGCATCGCCGATCGGCTTCAAGCTCACGCTCAGCGACCTGGTTCTCGACCTCAAGACTCCCGGCGGCAAGAACCTCGGCGGGTTCCTGCTCGACACCGGCGCCTCGGCGAAGCTCTCGTTCACCAAGGACGGCGGCGAGCTCGACCTGCGCCTCAAGCTCCCGAAGAAGTTCGGCAACGCCCACGGCGGCACGCGCGTGGCGTGGAACGACCAGGGGATCGAGCTGAAGGACGCCGTGGTCAAGCTCCCGGCGATCAAGATCGGCCGCATGGCGCTCTCCGAGGGCGAGCTGCGCTACGAGAACAAGGACGGCAGGACCCGCTGGTTCGGCAAGATCACCATGGCCGTCCCAGCGCCGAAGGCCGCGTCCGCCCCGGAGGTCGAGGTGCAGGCGACGTTCATCAACGGCGGGCTGACCGACGGCAGCGTCGAGGTGCGCGATATCAACAAGCCGTTCGGACACCCGACGGTCTGGCTGCAGCGAATCAAGGCCACGCTCGTGATCTCCGAGAACGAGGTCACGTTCGGCGGCGAAGCCGACATTACGCTGGGCCCGAAGGTCAAAGACGTCCAGGTCGGCGCGATCAACGGCAAGACCTCCTACACCTTCGCTGAGCCGGGCGTGTGGAAAGGCTCGGGCGACTTCAGCCTGCTGACGGGCCAGAAGGGCGACGGCTCGTTCTCCTACACGACCGACGGCAAGCTGGACTTCGAGGGCCGGCTCGTGCTGCCGTTCCTGATCATGAACGTCGACGGGCGCGTGAAAGGCACCGTCGCCCTGCCGAACACGTTCAAGGCGGCCGGCCAGGTCGACCTCGCGATCGTCGGGTTGCCGAACATCCAGGCCGACCTGAGCGCCAACGAGAAGGCCATGACGATCTGCGGCACGGTCAAGGGCGTCTCGGTCGGGGCCACCATCCCCTACGCGACGCGGACTCCTGAGTTCCTGACCGGCTGCGGGCTCGCGCCGTGGGGCAAGCCGAAGCCGGCGAAGGGCGACAAGAAGGCCCTGCGCCTCGCGACCACCGCGGCGAGCACATCGCTGCCGAAAGGCCTCCCCCAGGCGGCGTTCTCCGCCAAGGGCCAGGGCGGCGTGCCCAACGTCGTGCTCGTCGGACCCGGCGGCGGCACGCTCCAGGTGGGCGTCGACAGCCCCGACGGCGTCGCCTTCGCCGACCCCGGCACGGGCAAGGTGTACTTCATGGTCGGCAACCCCGCGGCAGGTGACTGGCGCCTGGACGTGCAGGACGGCTCGGTCCCGGTGACCGACGTCGAGGTCGCCGAAGGGCTCCAACCGGCCAAGGTGAAGGCCAAGGTCACCACCGACGGCTCCAAGCGGGTCCTGCACTACGACGTCGACGGGCCCAAGGGCCAGCGGGTGCAGTTCTTCGAGCGCGCCATCGGGATCGAGCGCGCGATCAAGACGGTCTCGGGCTCCGGCAAGGGCACCGCCAAGTTCACGCCGACGGACGGCGTCTCCGGCAAGCGCGACATCGTCGCGTTCGTCGAGCAGGACGGCCTCGCGCAGGGCGAGGGCGAGAAGGTCGCGACGTTCCGCGCCGGGCCGACCCTCAAGCCGGGCCAGCCGGGCTGCATTGCCAGCAACAACGGGTTCACGCGCGCGTCGTCGATCACAATCGGCGGCGAAGGCACCGGCGACTGCATGCGGATCAAGGTCACCCGCGGCGGCTCCGGCGACCAGATCACGGTCACCTGGGGCAAAGCCCCCGAAGCCGAGAACTACCGCGTGCTGCTCACCACGTCCGGCCGCAAGGACGTCCAGCTCCTCGGTGAGGGCGCACGCAAGGTCGTCTTCAAAGACATCGAGCGCGACGGCGGCGTGAAGGTCGAAGTCGTCGGCCTCAACGAGAACGGCGTCGCGGGCCCGGCGATCCGCGCCGAGCTCGACGCCGCGAAGATCAAACCGACGACGAAGAAGCCGCTTGCCGACGACGGCGTCCTCGGCCTCGTGGAGGTCTCCTAGCGCCGCCGCCGACGCAGGCCTACTCGCCGACGACCCGGAGCGGTAGCGGCACGGCGTGGACCGCCGGGCCGTTGACCACGTCGGCGACGCTGACCGGCCGGCTGAAGTGGTAGCCCTGCGCGTAGTCGCAGCCGAAGCGCTGGAGCTCGGTGGCCTGGTCGATCTCCTCGATGCCTTCGGCGACGACCTTGAGCTGCAGGCCGGTCGCCATGTCGATGATCGCGCGCACGAGCATGCCGCCCGCGGGCTCGGTGATCGTGTCGACGAAGGCCTTGTCGACTTTGAGGATGTCGATCGGGAACTTCTGGAGGTAGCTGAGCGACGAGTAGCCCGTGCCGAAATCGTCGAGCGCGAACCGGCAGCCGAACTCGCGGACCCGGTTCATCTCCTCGACGCTCGACTTGAGGTCGGCGATGAGCGACGTCTCGGTGACTTCCAGCAGGAGCAGCTCGGGCGCGAGCCCTGACGCCTCAAGAGCGTGCTGGACCTGCTCGTGGAGCCGGTGCTGGGTGAGCTGCGCCGCGCCGACGTTGACCGACACGTACCGCCCGTCCTGCCACTCGCGCTGCCAGCTCGCCAGCTGCTTCGTCGCCGTGTCGAGCACCCAGCTGCCGAGGTCGACGATCAACCCGTTCTGCTCGGCCAGCGGAATGAACTCGGCTGGCGACACGAAGCCGCGCGTCGGATGCGTCCACCGGGCGAGCGCCTCGTAGCCGCGGACGCGGCCGTCGGTGAGATCGACGATCGGCTGGTAGACGAGCTGCAGCTGATCGTCGCGGATCGCGTCGCGGAGATCCGCCGTGAGCTGGCGCCGGTCGCGGGCGCGCTCGTACATCCGGCGCTCGAACGTCGCCACGCTGTTCCCGGCGAGACCTTTGGCCTCGTACATCGCGATCTCGGCGTTTCTGAGCGCGGACGCGTGGCGGCTGCGATCGCGCTCATCGACCGGCGCGATGCCGACGGAGACCGAGACGCTGAGCGACTCGTCGCGCAGCCATACCGGCTCGCCGATCGCTTCGACCACGGCGGCGGCCGCTGCGTCGGCCTGGTCGCCCGGCACGAGCAGCGCAAACGTGTTGCCTTCGACGCGCGCCGCGAACCAGCCTTCTCGCTTGCAGCCCTGAACCCGTCCGGCGACCGTCTGCAGCAGGGCATCGCCGGTGCTCTGGCCGTGGTCGTCGTTGATGGCTTTGAAGTCGTCGAGATCGAGAAGGAGCAGGCTCCGCGGGTAAGTCCCTTTGGTCGTGGCCGACGCGTCGATCGCGCGATGCAGCGCGTGGCGGTTCGGCAGACCGGTCAGATCGTCGTGCGTCTTGAGGTGCTGGCGCTCCATCCGCTGCTTGGCCCGGTTGAAGCGCAGCAGCAGCGCGCCGACGGTCACGAGCGCGACGAACAGCGAGACGACCGTGAAGAAGCGCGCGCGTTTGGCGCGGCGGTCGGCCGATGCCTGCTGGCGATCGATCGCCGCGAGCGTCGATGGCGAAGCGGTCGCTGGGATGCCGGCGAGTCCTGCCCTGCCCTGAAGCTCGGACGCGTACTGGCGTACGGCCGTCCGCGCCTCGCGCTGCGCCAGATCCGCCGTGCGGTTCTCGATCGCCAGCGACGTCGCGAGCGTCGCCACGACCAGCGTGGTCAGCGAAATGGTGAGCGGCACCGACCAGTCCTGGACGCCGTTGCGCTGTAGCAACACTGCGCGGAGCACGATGATCGCGGAGATCACGACGAGCGAGCCCACGATCAGCGCGGTCGGGATCGGGAGGTCCTGCACAAAGCAGTAGGCAAGCGTGAAGAGCGGCAGCGCGACGGTTGGCGCCAGCATCCAGACGCGCGCCGACAGCGGAATGCCCGTGGGGTTGCCGCCGCGTCGAAGGACCGCGTCAAGCCCCGGGTGCAGGCTGACGACGGTGCCGGCGAGGTACGCCGGCAGGTGGGCTGAGAGCCCCGCCGGGTAACCCACGTTGACCGCTCGGACCAGCGCTTCGCACCCGACGAACGCGACCGTCCCAGCGACGAGTACCGCGGCTGGCGTGTTCCATACGCCCCCGCCAAGGACGAACAGCCCGCCGGCGTACATGAGCGCGAGACACACGGCGAACCAGACGACGACCGGCCCGCCCCCA
>JAEZDB010000476.1 GCA_023429855.1 Actinomycetes bacterium | reverse complement strand
CCCGGGCTCTCCGTGCCCGGGCGCACCGGGGTGCGTCCCCCTGGCACTCACGTCATTTGGAACGTGAGCGCAGCGTGACGGCCGGCCCCTTCTTGCCAGCCAAACTGATGGCGACCAGGCGGACGGTGAGCTTCTCTCGCTTGCCGGCCAGGTCGAGGATCTCGACCGAGGTCTTCCCGGTCTCAGGGCGGTACGTCTCGCGGCGACCGTCCGCGCGGGTCACCCGCACGAGGTACGTCTTGGCGCCCGCCACTCGCTTCCACGACAGCTTCGCCTTGCCCTTGGAGCGTTTGACCTTCAGCCCACGTGCTTTGGCCAGCTTCGGGTTCGGCGCGCTGAACGTGGCCACCGTGAGCTGGTCGCGCGGCATGCCGTTCTGCGTGACCTCGGCGACGATCCTGCGGCCACCGGGCCGGTTGGCCTCGGTGACGGCGAACGGCTTGCTGCCCTTGCCGCCGCCGCTGACAACCTTGATCTCGCGCGTCGCGCCGTCGGCGACCTCGACGAGCCGCACGCTCTGGCCGGGGATCTTCTTCACGTCGTAGCGCAAGGTCCGCTTGGGGCCCTTGCCCTGCACCTTCACCTTGACCGACGGCACGTCGATGCCCTCGGCGAGCTGCACGTCGGCGATGCCGGGCGAGCCCGGAGCCGTCTCGATCGTGTAGTTCCCCTTCGGCGGCTTGGCGAACATGATCACGGTGCGGCCCTCGCCCGGGATGGCCATCGCGACGGAGCCGGTCGGCATCGCCGTCAGCTTCTCGGGCACGTTGGTGTAGTCGAGCGGGCGGCCGTCGGGCGTCTTGATTGTGAACTTCGGCACGCCCCCGGCGCCGACCACCGACAGCGCGACCGTGTCCTTGTCACCGGGCATCGGCACCACGCGCGCGGCCTGCGCGCGCTCGCCGACCACCGACCTCGAGCCGGCGAACACCTTGAAGTCACCGAGGTCGCAGCCCACGAAGATGCGTAGGCCCGCGATGAGCTGGCCCGGCGTGATGGGCGGCAGCCCGCCGACGAACCGGATCCCGGCACCGCCGGCGACGGTGACCTTGACCGTCTCGCCGAAGATCTCGTCGATCAGCGGGACCTTGACGATCGTGATCGAGCCGCAGCCCGCGATGCCCCTGTTCGACACCATCGCCTTCACGGTGCCTTCGAGCACGCCGGCGATGGCGCCGTTGCCCTGCATGAACACCTGGAAGCGTGAGTCCTCGAACCGCTTTGCGAGCTGGAACTGGCCCTCGAGGTTGGCAGTGACCGAGAGCGGCCCGAGGCTGATCCCGCCGTGGCCGAACAGGCTGAAGTAGCCGTTCGTGTCGGCGTGGAAGTCGACGGCGCCAAAGGAGACGCAGACGATCTTCGGCTCGGCGTGCGCGTCGATCGCGAACCGGTCGCGGTTCCAGTTCAGGTCGACGTTGCCCTCAAGGCCGGCGGCCGGGCAGCCGCGCCCGACGCTCTGGCCGGCGCTCACCGCGGCGTAGGCCTTGATGCGGCCCTCCTTGAAGTCGAGACCCGGCAGGTCGAACTCGCCGCCGATCTGCGTGAGGAACACGCCCGGACCGATCGGGATGCCCTCGCCGGCGCCCGCGTTGTACTTGAGGCCGAGCGCCTCGAACTGCCCGCCGTTCGTCAGGCGGAACCGCGTGATGTCGATGCCAGAGCCGTGCGGCCCGAAGATGATCTGGCCGGTGACGGAGAGGCCGCCGTCGTACGTGATGTCGAGCTTGCGCAGCTCGACCGGACCCAGCAGCGCCGACGGCGCTTTGATGTTGATCGTCTTGAGCGTGAGCTTGCCGCTCGGGTTCGCGCTGATATCGACTCTCGCCGTCAGCGGCCTGCCCTCGAGGTCGGTGAAGATCGGCAGCGACGCCGCGGCGGTGATCGAGGCGGTGCCGTCCTTCTCGAGCTTGACCTTCACGTCGACGTTCTTGGAGAGCGTGAAGGGCCCGATGTCGAGCTTCTTCGCGAGCTCGTCGGAGAGCCGCTTGAGGCTCTTGTTGGCGAACTCCTGGGCTGGCTCGGTGATCGCTTCCTTGATCTCCTGCTTGAACGGCTCGGTCACGCCGAGGGGCAGCTCGCCCTTGTCGCTGAGCATCGAGAGCTTTGCGCCGCTCGAGGTGATGACCATGTCCTTGACCGACGTGATCGCTTCGCCGACTTCGCTCGGCATCAGCACGGCCGCAGCGTTGCCGGGGTCGAGGGTGACGCCGTTGACGGAGACCTTGCCCCTGGCGAGGTAGATCTGGTCGGTCGCGAAGACGGACGCCTCGCGCTTGAAGATCGCGGAGGAGAGGCGCGCGACCTCGTCTGCAGGGAGCCGCAAACGCCCGCCGTTCGACAGGAAGTCCTGGGCCGTGGCCTTGCCGGCCGAGCGTGTGAGCAGGCCGGTGTTGAGGTCCGGCGGGTCGGCGATGTTGAGCACCGCGCCGGTGTAGCGGCCGGCGATCGACTGCGCGAAGCTCGGGACGCTCGCCAGCCGGTCGAACGGTCGCTCGCCCGGCTTGCCGACGTAGGTGTCGAACAGCTCCGCGCGGACGGCCGGCGTGTAGCTGGCCAGGTTGCCGCCGCCGACGAGGTTCTTCTCCTTGAGGACCTCTTGCACGTCGGGGTCGAGGGCCTTGAGCTCGTTCGGCGGGATGTAGCGGCTCTGGACGGGGCACAGGTTGCCTTCGACCTTCACGCGTCCGATCCGCGCCGACGAGATGCACGGCAGTTTGGGATCCGGCGGCGGGTCCATCTGGGTCCGGCAGGCGAACGTCTGCTTTGAGCGGATCGAACCGGACCCCGGCGACCCGAACGAGAAGTCGAAGTTGGTCGCCGCGATGCCGTAGACGCCGGTCGCCTCGCTGTCGGCGTTCACGAGCACGGCACGCAGCTTCGGGTAGGTGCCGCGCTCGGGAATCGTGCGCAGGATCGGGGCGTCAGCGCCGCAATCGGCCTCGACGCTGCCGTCGCCGTTGAGGTCCCACAGGATCTGCACCGGGGCCGCCGCGGCGACCGCTTCGGCGATGCCCTGGTCGATCTCGCGGGCGCGCGCCTGGTCGAAGCGCGGCACGTCGATCTTCAGCTTCGGGCAGAGCGGGAAGCCGCCGATGTCGCGCGGCGGCGCGTAGGGCCGGAACCCGCCGAAGTAGTTCACGCCGATGATCTGGGGGACCTGCGGCACCTGCGTGGGCGTGATCGGGGCGCACGCCTGTGGCGTCCAGAAGACCCCGTCGGGTGTCGTCTTGATCGTCTGGCCGCCGCGGAGGATGCCGCAGGTGCTGCGTTCGTCGAGCGCGAGGCCGTAGACGGATCCGAAGAAGGGCGAGACGGGGGAGATCTTCTCGCAGGCGGCGCGGGCCGCCGCGACGACCTCGGCGTAGCGCTGGTTGATCGTCGAGTTCATCGCCGTGAGCTGCTCGGCGGAGATCGCGAGCATGCTCGTCGACGAGAGCCAGTTGGCGCCGTTGATCGCCGTGAACAGGCGCCCTTCGGAGCCCGAGGTGGGCAGCGGCACCAGCTTGTTGAGCGAGTGGGCGGGCTTGCTCGTACCGAGCAGGTTGGTCGACGTGACGTCGCAGCGGATCGTGAGCCCGAGATCGTCGACGGTGACGTCGTAGTGGCTCCCGGTCGCGCCTTCGATCGGCGTGCCGCCGCGCAGCCACTGGAAGCTGTACTGGCCGAAGTCGTCGACGTTCCATCCTCCGGGGGTGCAGTCCGCGGAGCGGTCGGTGGGCTTGGGCCCCGTGATGTTGATGGTGATCCTCGGCTTGGCGGCCGGCTGCGGCACGTCCTTGATGACGCGCACGGGACGCGAAATCGCGGCGTCCGACTTGCCCACGTCGTTGGAGCCGACGACGCGGCATTGCACCTGCTTGCCGCGATCCTCGAGCTTCGGCGTGTATCGCTCGCCCGTGGCGACGACGCCTCCGTCCACGGTCCACGCGAACGTGAACTCGCCGGCGTTGGCCCAGTCGCCCGCGGCGCAGATCGTCTCCTGGCCGACAATGGCGACGGCGTCGGTGATCGGCCCAGGCTCGGTCTTGGGCGCGGGAATGCCGAGGTCGACGCGCAGCGACTCTGCAGACGGCGCGGAGGCGGTGCCCGAAGCGTTGACGACCGTCTCGCGGCAGCGGATCCGGTAGCTCTGCTCGATGTCGCGGACGACGTAGGTGCTCGCCGTCTGCCCCACGCGCACCTGCCAGGTCGGGTCGGTCGGCGAGGTCACCGCGCGCGGGGCGAGCTCCCAGACGATGGACTTCGTCGGGGTCGGCGCGCCGGTGTAGGTGCCGGGCTTGCAGGTCAGCGTCTGCCCGGGCACCGGCTTGCCCTCGAGGCGCGGTGGGGCGACGACGGTCGGCGCGACCGGGATCGTCGGCTCGGTCAAGTCGACGACGCGCAGCTTGTGGTTCGTCGTGTCGGCGATGAGCACATCGCCGTCGGGCTGGACGATCGCCGAGTACGGGCCGGAGAGCCGGGCCGCCGCCGCCGGGCCGCCGTCGCCGGTCGACCCGAGCACGCCGGTGCCGGCGAAGGTGCGGATCGACCCGCCGGAGACGAACCGGACCTTGTTGTTGAGCGAGTCGGCGATGTAGAACGCGCCGTCGGGCGTGGGCGTGACGCCGATCGGGCGGTTCAGCTGCGCACTCGTCGCGGCGCCGCCGTCGCCGGCTGCGCCGGCCGTGCCATTGCCGGCGACGGTCGAGATCACGCCGCCAGGCGTGACCCGCCGGATGCGGTTGTTGTAGGAGTCGGAGATGAGGACGCCGCCGTCGGGCATCCGCGCGACGCCCGACGGCTTGTAGAGCGAAGCCGCCGTCGCGGCGCCGCCGTCGCCGGCGAACGTCGCCGTGCCGTTGCCGGCGAGCGTCGTGATCGTGCCGCTCGCGGAGACCTTGCGGATGCGCTGGTTGTCGACGTCGGCGAACGCGTAGGAATTGTCGGGGAACACGGCGATCTGGTACGGGAACCGCATCGCCGCCGTAGTCGCGGGGCCGCCGTCGCCGCTGAAGGTGAAGCTGCCGTTACCCGCGACCGTGGTGATGTTGCCGCCGATCGTGAACTTGCGGATCCGGTTGTTGTTGGAGTCAGCCACGAGGATCGACCCGTCGCTGAGCACGCCGACGCCGGAGGGTGCGCTGAACTGCGCCGCGGTGGCCGGCCCGCCGTCGCCAGCGAAGCCCTGCACGCCGCTGCCGGCGATCGTCGTGATCGTGCCGCCCGGAGTGATCCGGCGGACCTTCTGGTTGAACTGGTCAGCGAAGACGTAGCCGCCGCCTGGCATGGGCGCGATCTGCATGGGGCCCGAGAGCTGCGCCGACGCGGCTGGGCCGCCGTCGCCCGCTGCGCCGGACGTGCCGGTCCCTGCGTAGGTCGTGATGTTCGTCGTCGGAGCAGCCTGCGCCGGCGAGGCCGCCAACGCCGTCGCGGTCGCGGGCGCGGTCGCGGTCGCGCACAGGGCGAGCACGACCCGGGCTGCGGAGCGGCCGCGTTGCGGTCGGACGAAAGACGAAGCGCGCATCACGCTCCACTCTGCCCGGACGCCTATGCGGTTCGCGTCAGGGTGCGACCCTGAACTTTAGCCTTGTGTGTCCGTTTGCTGGCGTCGCGCGGAGGA
>JAEZDB010000426.1 GCA_023429855.1 Actinomycetes bacterium | reverse complement strand
GCGCGCCGGGCCCCCCCGCCGCGGGCGGGGGCGCTGGCGCTGCGGGCGGCGGTGAGCGTCGTCGTGAGGGCGATGAGCACCGCGGCGAGGATCGCGAGCGGGCGCGCCGGGACGCGTTGGGCGTGGGTGCGCGACAGCGCAGCGTGTTGGGGGAAGACGATCATGCGGGTGTCGCCTACGGGGTTAGCTGCCGGGCTCGCGCTTGTCGCGCTACGCCAGCTCGCTGGCGATTCGCCCCTGGACCCACATGGGGGTGCGGGTCCGGTGGTTCCCCCGTTCGCCGCGTGGTGCGGCGACTCGGCGTCGATTGCTTGGTTCGGGTTCGTACCCTAACGAGCCAGTCGGCGTTTCGGGGCCCTCACATGAGGGTATGTGACGGGCTGCACAGTCGCTTTTTCCCGCTACGTGCGGCTTTCGCCGCCCTCGGGGCACGGGAATCCTGGGCGTTCGCGTGCAGCGGCCCCGAACCGTCTTCTGGCGCATCGGGACCCGTCGCGCCCCAGATCGCGCGTCGGTGAGGTTGGCTCAGCCTTCGACCAGCGCGCCGGCGCCGGTCCCGAGCAGGCCCGCGTAGAGCGCGAGCGTGTGGTCGGCGATCTCGTCCCAGTCAAAGCGCCGCACGTGCTCGCGGGCTTCGTCGACGAGCTCTGCTCGAAGCGCCTCGTCGGTGAGCGCGCGTTCCACCGCGACGCGCAGCGCCTGCGGGTCGCGTGCGGTGAAGCGCAGCCCCGCGGTCTCGGGGACGATCTCGCGCAGGCCACCGGTGTCGGCGACGATGCAGACGCAGCCCGACGCCATCGCTTCGAGCGCGACCAGCCCGAAGGGCTCGTAGATCGACGGGATGATGCAGAGGTCGGCGACGGCGTAGAGCGAGTGGAGCTGCATGTCGTCGACCCAGCCGAGGAAGGTGCCGTGGTCGTCGAGCCCAAGCTGCGTGGCTTGGGTCTTCAGCTCGTCTTCGTGGGTGCCGGAGCCCGCGACGACGAAGCGCACCTTGCCGAGGTCTTCGATGATGCCCGGCAGCGCCTCGAGCGCCAGCTGAAAGCCCTTTTCGTAGACCAGGCGGCCCGCGAGGATCACCAGGCGCTCGTCGGGTGCGGCAAAGCGGGCCCGGTACTCGGCGAGGTCGGGCAGCGGACGCAGATCGGTCGGGTCGATCCCGTTGGGGATCACATCGATCCGGCCGGCGTCGATCTCGAAGATCTCGGCACAGTGCTCCTGCATGTAGTGGGAGCAGGCGATGACGCGAGAGGCGTCGTGCGTCATCCACCGCTCGACGCCGTGGATGTGCGACTGCGGGTAGTTCTCCACCCAGCCCTGATGGCGGCCGTGCTCGGTCGCGTGGACGGTGACGACCCACGGGGCGCCGACGTCCTTCGCGAGAGCCTTGCCGGCGCGGGCGACGAGCCAGTCATGGCCGTGTACGACGTCGAACGACAGCTCGGCTTCGAGCGCGCGACCGGCCGCGAGCATGTCGTCGTTCATGTGCTCGATCCAGGCGACGAACTCGTCGAGGTCACGCGGGCGCGAGGGCTCGGGCACGCGGTGCACGTGGACGCCGTTCTGCGTCGCGGACTCGGGTAGCGCGCGGTCGCCGCGGGTGAGCACGTGGACCTCGTTGCCGCGCCGGGCGAGCGCCTCGGCGAGCTTGCAGACGTGCCGGGCCAGGCCGCCTTCGACGATCGGCGGGTACTCCCAGGTGAGGATCAGCAGACGCACAGGCTCTCAGTCAGCCGACGGCGAGCGCGTCCCGCGCAAGATCGGGGGCGAGGTGACGCAGCCGGGGCGCAGAGGACGGTAGCGGGCCGGAGCACCGATCGACAGCCTGCCGGTGATCGGCGAAGCGCGCCCACCCGTAGGACGCGGCACGTTCTTCGGTCACCATGAACGCCCAGTCGCTGCTCTGGAGCGCCAGGAGGTCGCGCAGCGCGGCGTCGCCGGGTCCGCCGGGCTCGCGGCCGGCGAGGACGGCGAGCTCGGCGCGGCGCAACTCCCAGGCGATGGTAGACACGGCGGGACCGGTCCAGGTGCGCAGGTCGCGACCAGCACCCCAGGTGCTCGCCGGCGGCGCCTCGGCGACCGGCAGGTCGGCGGCCGTGCGGGCCAGCAGCTCGTCGAGCTGGACAAGCTCGACGCCTTCGCGACCTAGCGCCTCGACGGCGGCCGCGAGGAACGCCGGGCCCTCGTGCCACCAGTGACCGAACAGCTCGGTGTCGAAGGCCACGACCGCGGTCTGGCCGCCTCGGAGCCGCTCCGCGCACGCGCGCGCCCACGCGGCCGCGTCAGCCTCGGCCTGCGCCTTGCCCGCCTGCGGGTCGTAGGCGCCGCCACCGTTGGCCCAGAGCGGCGTGTTCTGGTAGCTGCGGCGGTGCGAGTCGCGGTAGTCCGCAGCTCCCGGGTAGCCGGTGTGGTGCCAGATGAGGTCGATGAGCGTGCGGTCGATCGGCGCGATCTGCAGGCCGCCTGGCGTGCGCCACGGCGCGAGCACGCCCTCGCCGCGCCCGGTGACCTCCAGGCAGACGGTGCGCACGCCCTCGGCGACGAGCGGCCCTTCCAGCTCCGGGTCCCACGCGCACTCCGGCAGCCAGAGGCCGCCACCCCACGCGCCCGTCCGCCGGCGGTGCGAGGCGACGCCGCTGGCGACCTGGAGCCGCACGCCGGCTTCGGTGGCGAGCAGCGGAAGCACGGCGTGAGTGGCGGCCGACGTCCACGTGCTCGCGGCGGCGAGCGGCCCGAGGAGGTCGTCGGCGTGCGCGTGGATGCCGGTGATCGCGGCCTCATGGCGGGACCACGAGTACTCCGCTGCGGCGATCTCGCCGGCCAGCTCGACCGGCTTCTGACGCATCCAGTGGAGGTCCTCGTCGTGCGACCCGCGCCGGACCCGGTCGTAGAAGTCGAGGCAGCGGCCGGCGGCGCCCGGCGCATCGAGCTGGTCGCCGACGACCGGCGTCAGCGACACCGTCAGCGGCGCGCGTGCAGCGAGCTCGGCGACCGGCAGGTACGAGGTCGCGTAGACCTCCCACAGCCACTCCTCGCCGAACGGCCACGTGCCGTAGCCGTGGACGTAGGGCATGTGGGTGTGGAGGACGATCGCGAGCGCCCCGCCCTCCCCCACCGAAGAGGTCATGGCTTGGCCGTCACGGCTTCAGCACCGCGAGCAGGTCCAGCGACGTGGAGAGGTCGCCTTGCTTGATGGCGAAGTCACCGGCGCTGATCATCGGAATGAACCGGTTGTAGAACGGCTTGGTGATCCGCAGCGTCTTGTGGACGCGATCCCAGCCCGCCTTGAGCACGAGCTCGTGCGCACGCAGCTTGTTGGCATGCCAGACGCCGTACATCTCCACGTTGGGCGTGACCGACTTGCAAAGGTCCTCGAACTCCTGGGGCTTGTACTCGTGCACGTGCCACGGGTTGTCGGAGCGCTCGGCGCCCTTGGGAGCCAGGGTGAGCACGTTGGGCGTCGACACGTAGAGCGAGCCGCCCGGGGCGAGGATCGAGGCGAAGCGCTCGAGCAGCTTCTCCGGCTCCTGCACGTGCTCGATCGTCTGGAGGAAGACGATCGCGTCGCAGGGCTCCTCGTAGGTCTCGACCAGTTCGCGGGCGAAGGAGACGTTGGGCCGCACGTAGCGCAGGCGCGCGTGCTCGTGGGCCTCCGGGTTCGCGTCGACGCCGGTGACCTTGGCTGCGCCCTTGGCGGCGAGCAGGTCGGAGCCGTATCCCTCGCCGCAGGCCATGTCGATCACGCGCTGCCCGGCGACCTGCTCGGCAATCCAGCGATACACCACAACATGGCGCTGGTACCAGTAGTTCTCGATCGGCACGTCGGGCAGCGTGCGCTCGCCGGTCAGCTCGAGCGGCGGCACTCCATCCGGCTGGTTCTCTTGGACGATCGGGGCGGTCACCGCAGCAGAAGCTACCGGGCGGTAACTTGTTGCGCCTGATGGCTGCCCCTGATACCGCCGAAGAGATCCGCGACGTCAATACGCGCTACCACGACGGCGCTGCCGATACGTACGACGCCAAGTGGGGCATCGACTACGGCGACATCGGCCAGAGCCAGGTGCTGATGAAGGCCGAAAAGGTCTTTGGCAAGCCCGTTCCGAAGTTCGCCAAGGCGCTCGAGATCGGCGCTGGCACCGGCTACTTCTCGCTCAACCTCGCGCTCGCGGGCGTGATCGACGAGCTCACCTGCACCGACATCTCGCCGGGGATGCTCAAGTCGCTGAAGTCCAACGCGAAGAACCTCGGCATCGCCGTGAAGACGAAGGTCGTCGACGCGGAGACGCTGCCGTTCCCCGACAACTCGTTCGATCTCGTGATCGGCCACGCGATCCTGCACCACATCCCCGACCTCGACCAGGCGTTCCGCGAGTTCGAGCGCGTGCTCAAGCCCGGCGGAAAGATCTTCTTCGCCGGCGAGCCCTCGCGCATCGGCGACCAGATCGCCCAGTACCCGAAGAAGTGGGCGATCAAGGCTGCTCCGGCTTGGCGCACCGTCATGCGGGCCCGCAAGGCCCTGCCCTACGGCGACGGTCCGGACGACCAGTACCACGGCCTCGAGCACATGGTCGACGTGCACGCCTTCGTACCCAACGACCTCGCCAAGCACGCCAAGCAGGCCGGCTTCGCCGACGTGAACGTCACGGGCGAAGAGCTGCTGGCGAACTGGTTCGGCTGGACGAACCGCGCGCTCGAGTCGACCGCCGACCCGTACTCGATTCCGTCGGCTTGGCGCTGGTACGCCTACCGCGGCTACCTCGCCTTCCAGCAGGTCGACCGCCACCTGCTCGAAGGCCGCCTGCCGACGCAGATCTTTTACAACCTGATGGTTACCGCCACCAAGGAATAGCGACGTGGAGCGCCTCCGCCGCGTACTTCGCGGCGGAGGCCTTTCACCGCCCGACCGAGCCGCGCGAGACGGTGAGGCGTCCACTGATCTAGCCTCTTGCGTGATGCCGGACGACCTGCAGCGACTGCCGCTCTTCCTCCTCCCCATGTCGGCGTTGCCGGGCGAGGAGGTGCCGCTCCACGTGTTTGAGCCGCGCTACCGCGCGCTCGTCCAGCACTGCCTGGAGGAGAACTCGGAGTTCGGCGTGCTGCTTGTCGACGACGAAGGTGCGCGCGAGGTCGGCTGCGCCCTGCAGATCGACCGCGTCGTCGAGCGGCACGAAGATGGCCGCATGGAGATCGTCACCCATGGCACGCGGCGGTTTCAGCTCCAAGGAGAGGTGGAGGAAGACGCCTTTCCCTCCGCGCCGGTCGTGTGGCTTGCCGACGAGCCGCTGAGCCCGCATGACGAGGAGGCCGACGACGAGGACGCGCTGCGCCTGTTCGCCGAGCTGGCCGAGCGCGTCACCGGGTCAGTTCCCGACCTGACCGGCGAGGGGGACTCGTCGTTTCGGATCGCGGCGCGCGTGGCCTTCGGCGAGGCCGCCAAGCAAGGGCTGCTCGAACTCCGCTCGGAGGCCAAGCGGCTCGACCTCCTCGAGCGATTGCTGCGAGCAGCACTGGCCCGCCTGGCGCAGGTTGAACTCCGGCAGGCGCAGGCACGCAGCAACGGCCGCGTCTACTTCGAATAGCGCCCCTTGGACGAACGAACGAGCAACCGAGTGCGAGCGCGCCAACTGGTCCGACCAGTAGCGTTTTCCCGTCACAAACTCGGCGCTGCGGCGAGGTATTGACGTGGCTTCTCCAAGCCCGTCCGACGCGGCGTTGCTCCGCGACCGCGCCACGCCTGCTGATTCGTTCTCGTTGTTCTACCGCCGACACTCCCGAGGCGTTCTCGCCTTCTGTGCTCGACAAGGCTTGAGCGCACAGGACGCAGCAGACGCGACCTCCGACATCTTCGTCGCTGCGCTGGCCGGCCGGTACCGGTTCGTCGACACGGGCGACGGCACCGCGACGCCGTGGCTGTACGGCATCGCCTCCAACGTGCTGCTCGGACGGCACCGCAAGTCGAGTCGCGAACGGGCCCTGCACCAGCAGCTGACCGACGGCCCGATCGTGTTGACCGAGCGCGACATCGCCGACTACGCCGAGCTGCGGTCTGAGGTCGTCGAAGCCCTCGGGGCGATCAAAGAACTCCCAGAGCCTCAGCGCGCCGCTGTGCTCGGCCGCCATCTCGAGGACGCCGACTACGTCGAGCTGGCCGAGCGCCATGGCGTCTCCGAGCAGGTCGTGCGCCAGCGCGTGAGCCGTGCGCTTTCGACCGTTCGAGCCCGGATGGGGAACCGCTGATGCGCGACTTCTTGGACGATCTCGACCGCCAGCTCAGCGCGATGGCCGAGCAGCACCCCGACCTCGACACGCTCGAGCAAGCGGCGCCCGAAGCGACGCCCGCCAAACGACGGCGCCACAAGCGGCGCCCAGCCGTCCTCGGCGGCCTCACCGCACTGATCGCCGCGATCGTCGCCGCCTTCACGATGGTCGGCACCAGCGTCGCCGAGCTTCCGATCCTCGGCACGCCGACCCAGGACGCCTCGGAGCTCAAGACCAAGGCGCGGGCCGCCGCCGACGCCGGCGTCGACTTCGAGAAGGCGCACGTGTTCGGCACGCCAGGTGGCCCAGGCTACGCGCTCCTCAACCCCAAGACGCAGACGCTGTGCCTCGCCATTCCGGACCCGGCGGCACCAGGCGAGTTCGGCGGGTCTTGCGGCACCCCGCTCTCCAAGGTCGAGCGCGAAGGCCTATACACCGAGATCCCCGGCGACCTCGGACGCAACCCCGACGCAACCAACCTCGCTGTGTTCGTCCTGCCTGAAGGCGCGGAGGACGTGCGCCTGGCCGCTGCACCTCGGGGCGCCCGGCTCGACGTCGAGTCCGGGGTTGCCGTGGTGCAGACCCCCGCCGAGGTCAAGCTGACGTGGAAGGTCGACGGCCGACGCGGCGAGCGAGCCATCGAAGGGCCGTTCGCGAAAGCCACCGTGATGGGCCTCATCTGCCCCGACGGACGGCAGGTCCAAGCCCCGGCGCTCGAAGAGGGTGACTTCACCCCAGCCGAGGTGCAGCGCCGCATGAAGGCCGCGCGGGCCAAAGCCTGCGACTGAGCCAAGGCCAACGCATACGCGCCAACTCTAGCGAGCGCGGTCACAAAGCTCCGCCTGCCGCCAGGTATGTACGTGGCTTCCCCCGGCCCCACCGACGCTGCTCTGCTGAGCGCACCCGGCCGCGCCGCCGCTCAGGCGCGCGCGCATCGAACCGTGCCTACGGGCAGAGCATGACGGCCCACCGATGCGCGACTTCCTCGACCTGCTCGACCGCCGCCTCGCGGCGCTCTCCCGGACCGAGGCGCACGCCACGTCGACCGCGGCCCACCAAGCGGGGCGCACGTCGCGAGGTCGTCGGCGCAGGCCAGCCTTCCTGGGCGGGGTCGGGGCGGCCTCCGCAGTCGTTGCTGCGTTCCTGCTCACCGGCACGAGCGCCGCAGAGCTGCCGATCCTCGCGACGCCCGCTACCGATGCGTCGGAGATCAGAGACAAGGTGCCGATCGCGGCGAGCGCCGGCGTCGACTTCGCTGCCGCGCACGCCTTCGACACCCCAGCGGGGCCGGGCTACGTGCTGACGAGCGAGCAGACCGACACCGTCTGCCTCGCGACGCCCGATCCCTGGGTTCCAGGCTCCCTCGGCGCCGCGTGCACGAGGCCGATGGCCAAGGTCGAGCGCGAGGGCATCGCGATTGAAAGCGTCGGCGACCGCGCGGTGCACCCGAACGCCACGAACCTGGTGGCGTTCGTCCTGCCCGACGGCGCGGAGGACGTGCAGCTGCAAAGCGCTGGGGAGGCGCGGCCTGCGGCCACTCCGCATGGGGTGGCCGTGTTCGAGGTAGGCGACCACCCGGCCACCCTCACGTGGTCGGTCGACGGCCAGCCGCACCGCCGCACGTTCGAAGGGCCGCTCCGCGCGGGCGGCACGTGGATCGTGCCATGCCCGGATGGCCGCCACGTCACGGGACCAGCACCACCGCTCAAGGCCGTCCGCGGCGACGACATCGCCGGGCAGCTCGCGGAGCAACAGGCCGTGCGGCGCGCGGCACAGCGCAAGGCGTGTGCTCGATGAGCGACGCCACCACAAGCTTGCGGCCCACACGGGCCGCGCACCACGGTGCGGCGCCTGGGTTGGGGGACCTAGGCGCTGCGCCGCGCTCGCAGGGCGGACCTCCGGGTTCGTTCGGCGCCACCACGAGACCGCGTCGGGGGACCGGGCTCGCGGAGGCGATGCCGACCGCGAGAGCCGAGGCTGCGAGGCCCGCTCGCGGTCCTGCCTGCGCGCACGCAGAGGGCGCCCACCGGGCACCTTCGCGTGTTCGCCGGTGATGCGGCGG
>JAEZDB010000350.1 GCA_023429855.1 Actinomycetes bacterium | reverse complement strand
GGCGGCGCCGACCCCGCCGGTGCCGTCGCCGCCCGAGGGGTCGACGGTCGAATAGTGGAACTCATGGCCGCGCAGCTCGTCGCCGCCGGCGGCCAGTGGGGAGGACGTCTCGGCGCGCGCCTCGCGGTAGCCGAGCGACAGCCGACCCGCCATGCGTGCTGAACCGGGGAGCACGCCGCACATCGCGTGGTCGTCGAGGCGGTCGCAGAGGTAGAGCAGGCCGCCGCATTCGGCCACGGTCGGCAGGCCGCCGCGCACGGCCGCCGCCACCTTGGTCCGCAGCGGCTGGTTGGCGGCGAGCGCTTCGCCGTAGACCTCGGGGAATCCGCCGGCCAGCATCAGCGCGTTGGCGCCGCTGGGCAGGGCTTCGTCGACCGTCGGGTCGAACGGCAGCAGCTCGGCTCCGAGCGACACGAGCGACTCGAGGTTCTCGCGGTAGTGGAACGAGAACGCGTTGCCGGCGGCGACCGCGATCCGGATGCCGTCATGGCTCTGACCCGCAACGCTTGCGCCTGCGGCGTCATGGTCGGCCGTCGGCGGCGCCCACGGCGAGGCGTGCAGCGGCGGTGCTGTGCGGGCTAGGCGCATCAGCGCTTCGAGCTCGACCTGTTCGCCGACGGCTTCGGCCAGGGCATCCAGCGCCTGGCGGGCCGCCGCCTCGCGCTCGCTCGCGGGGATCAGGCCGAGGTGGCGCTCGGGCGTGGCCAGGCGATCCGACCGGCGCACCGCGCCAAGGACCGGCACGCCAAGGGGCTCAATCGCGTCGCGCAGCAGCGCCTCGTGGTGCTCGGATCCCACGCGGTTGAGGATCACGCCCGCCACGTGCACGTCTGGGTCGTACGACCGGAAGCCGTGGACCACCGCCGCCGCCGAGCGCGACATCGCGGTCGCATCGACGACGAGCACGACCGGGCTGCCGGTGAGCTTGGCGACATGGGCGGTCGACGCGAGCTCGCCGCGGCCCGACGCGCCGTCGAACAGCCCCATCACGCCCTCGATCACGACGATGTCGGCGGGGCGCACCGCCGCGGCAGGGTCGGGCGCCGCCGAGACGGGGCCGATCGCCGTCGCGACCGGGCCCGCAGCGTGCGCGAGCAGGGGGCCGACGAGGTCGGGCCCGGCGATGAACGCGTCGAGGTTGCGACCGGGCCGGCCCGACGCCATCGCGTGGTACGACGGGTCGATGTAGTCCGGGCCGACCTTGCACGCCTGCACGACGTGCCCGCCAGCCCGCAGGGCACCGATCAGCCCGCAGGTGATCGACGTCTTGCCGGCGCCCGAGCTGGTGCCGGCGATCACGAGCCTCGCGGTCATCGCCCGAGGGTACCTGGGCGGATCGTGCGCGGGCGCCCTGGGCGGGCTGTGGGCGTTAATGCGCCTCGCGGCGCATGGCCACGTGCGGGATGCCGTCTTCGAGGTACTCGTCGCCGTGGCGGACGAACCCGAAGCGCTCGTACCAGTGCTGCAGGTGCGCCTGGGCGCTGAGGTCGATCGCGTGGCCGGCGCAAAGTTCGACGGCGCGGGCGATGAGCTGGCCGGAGCGACCGCGGCCGCGGTGGGCTTCGGTGGTGGCGACGCGGCCGATGATGCGGTCGTCGCCACGCTCGAGGATGCGCAGCGTCGCCACGACCTCGCCGCCGCCCGTCTCCTGCCAGAGCTGGAGTGCGCCTGGCGAGAGGTCCTTGCCGTCGAGGTCTTGGTACGCGCAGTCCTGTTCGACGGTGAACACCTCGACCCGGAGCTGCAGGATCCCGTAGAGCTGCTCCGAGGTCAGGTCGCGCAGAGCGGCGACGTGGATGGTGGGGGCGCCCGGCGCCCCGCTCACCACTCGATGCCCTGCTGGCCTCGGATGCCCTGCTCCATGTGATGCTTGACCACGGTGACCTCGGAGACGAGGTCGGCAGCGTCGATCAGCGCCTGCGGGGCGTCGCGCCCCGTGATCACGATGTGCTGGAAGCCCGGGCGGTTGGTGAGCACGTCGACGACCTCGCCGACGTCGACCCCGCCCCACTTCAGCGGGTAGGTGAACTCGTCGAGCATGAGGAACTCGTAGCGCTGCTCAGCGATGAACTGCTTCGCGGTCTCCCAGCCGGCCTGCGCGAGCTTCTCGGAGTTCTCGAGGTCCTTGGAGATCCACGACCAGCCGTCGCCCATCTTCATCCAGTCGATGCCGCCGAGCGCCTCGGCCGCGCGCTGCTCGCCGACCTTCCACTTGCCGGACTTCACGAACTGCATGACGCCGCAGCGGTAGTCGCGGTTCCATGAGCGCAGCAGCATCCCGAAGCCGGACGAGCTCTTGCCCTTGCCGTCGCCGGTGACGACGATCAGCAGCGGCCGGTCGCGGGGCTTGCGGCGCTTGGGCTCCAGGGAACCGATGTCAAACGGCGTGTGGGGCACGTCGACGCCTGGCGCCGTGTTGCGGGCCAGCGTGGCAGCCCGGCCGTCGGCGGCTGGGGGCGTGAACTGACGCTCGATCGGGGCGTCGTCCTCGCTCTGCGACGAGGACGCGCCGCGCATCGAGCAGCGGGCGACGTAGCCCGCTGGGCGCTCAGAACTCTGCGACTCGGCCATGGTCTTGCAGGCTACCGGGCAGCGTCGTCCGTACGGCGGCAAACCGAGGCATACCGGTTTCAGGCGTATCGATGGTCAAGTTCCTTGCCGCCAGGCCCGAAAAGTGACTCATGCGGCACAAGGATGCGCCGCCGGCTACCCCCATCGCCGACCACGTCCTCATGGAGTCCTGGATGCCCCTACGTAAACAAGGCACGATCGTCAGAACGGCCCTCATCGCAGGTGCGCTCGGCTTCGCGGTCATGCCGGCCAGCGCGAATGCCGGTCTGCTCTCGAGCCTGTTCAAGCCGAAGGCCACGGCCACGACGACGGCGTCGACCACGACGCCGGCCACGACGCCTACGTCGACCAGCACGACCGCAGGGGCTGGAGGCGTCGTCACGACGAACACGGCGACCACCACGGCGACGTCGAACACGACGAGCTCGGCCGTGCCCTCGGGTAGCTGCACCGCGCTGCCGACTACGAAGGCATTCGAGAAGATCGACGGCGACACTGCCGACTACTCGCTCGCGCCCGACGGCGGCTTCGAGAGCGGGGGTCGGGGCTGGACCTTCTCCAACGGCGCGAAGGTGACCTACGGCAACGAGACGCTCGGGGTGAAGACCGGCTCCAAGCAGGTCATGATCCCGCTCAGCGGCTCGATCACCTCGCCCGCGTTCTGCGTCGACGAGTCGCACCCGCACTTCCGCTTTGCCTACAAGGTCGACAACGCGGTCCTCTCCGGCTTCATCGCCTACGTGATCTACCGCGACGCCGCGGGCAAGATCACCAACGTCGAGCTGATCTCCTCGAAGGTGCTCGCGCTGGCGCCGTCGACGTGGCAGGCCACGCCGAAGAGCCCGCTGGCCACGATCATCCCGCTGAACTCGACCACGAAGACGGCGTCGGTTCAGCTGAAGATCACCTCGCTCAGCCCGACCGACCTCGTGAACGACACCACGGGCGGTGCGTTTGCGCCGATCACCAGCACCGTCGGCACGGCCGGTGGGCTCGTCGGCTCCATCACCGGCGCGGTCTCCCCGACGTTGAACATCGGCATCACGGTCGACTCCGTCATGGTCGACCCGTACCGCCGCGGGTAGCGGACCTGTCGACTGCGGCGTAGGCCTACGGCGCGAGTCCGGTTTCCGGCACCCATCCACGGCTTTGAAGGGCCCCGGCGTCATGGCGACGCCGGGGCCCTTTGGCCTTAAATGAGCGTCATACCAAAAACCAGTCAAGTTGTTTGAGTGGTCTTCCGAAAAGTGGAGTAAGGGCGCACTGGATCGCGCTCCGTCAGTCCCCATCCCCGTTCCCTCGGAGGCCAGAGTGCCCCTACGCAAGCAAGGCACGATCGTTCAGGCGGCCGTTATCGGCCTCGTCGGTTTCGCAGCTCTTCCCAGCACCGCCAACGCCGGTCTGCTGAGCAGCCTGTTCAAGCCCAAGACGACGACAAAGACCACGACGGCTCCGGCGCCGACGCCCTCCACGGTCACCGCGTCTGGCGCGGGCCTCAGTACGACGAACACGGCTACGACCACGAGCACCTCGGCCACGACCAGCTCGGCTGTGCCCTCCGGCGTCGGCTGCACGCCGCTGCCGACCACCAAGGCCTTCCAGGGCGTCGACGGCGACACCGCCGACTACTCGCTCGCCCCGAACGGCAACTTCGAGAACGGCACGACCGGCTGGACGCTCTCCGGCGGCGCGAAGATCGTCAGCGTCAACGAGACGCTCGGCATCTCCTCGGGTCGGAAGGCCCTCCAGATTCCGCTGAGCGGCTCGGCCACCTCGCCGTCGTTCTGCGTCGACGAGACGAACCCGCACTTCCGCTTCGCCTACAAAGTCGACAACGCGGTCCTCTCCGGCTTCATCGCCTATGTGATCTACCGCGACGCCGCCGGCAAGATCACCAACGTCGAACTCGTCTCGTCGAAGACCCTCGCCCTCGCGCCGTCGACCTGGCAGGCCACGCCGAAGAGCCCGCTGGCCACGATCATCCCGCTGAACTCGACCACGAAGACCGCGTCGGTCCAGCTGAAGATCACCTCGCTGAACCCGACCGACTTCGTCCTCGACACGGCCGACGCGATCATCGGCGAGAACCCCGCGACGCAGGTCGTCCACGGCGTCGGCAGCCTCGGCAGCGGCCTCGTCGCCACGATCACCGGCGCGGTCTCCCCGGCGCTCAACATCGGCATCACGGTCGACTCCGTGATGGTCGACCCCTACCGCCGCGGGTAAAGGACCTAGCCCACAACCCAGAGG
>JAEZDB010000341.1 GCA_023429855.1 Actinomycetes bacterium | reverse complement strand
CCCATCCCAGACGTTCCCCCAGAGAGTCAGAGAGACCGATCTTTCGCGATCACGGACCTCAAGAACCAACCGAATCCCTGCCGCGTGACTTCCTCGCCTTGGTCGCGGAGAGCGTGACGCTCACCATCCAAGGCAGCTGCGAGCGACTCGCGGTCGACCTCGCGCGCACGTTCCCCGAGCGCTCCTGTGCTGACGACCGGATCGCCGCTCTGCAGCGGCTGATCGACGACCGCACGGCGCTGCTCGCGGCCCACGACGGACAGCACCCGGTGCCGCGCGCCGTCCTCGAACGGCACGGCTGGCTGGCCGTGCGCGAGGCACGCCTGAACGTCCGCGACGCGCCTGGCTGGTGGACGTCGGCCCAGGCAACGGCGATCGCGACGGCCGCGGAGCGCGGCGCTGCGTGGCTCGAGAGCGAGGGGATCGTCGACGGCGACTCCCTCATCGCCCACTGACCGACGACGCACCGTCGCGGCGCCTGCCCGCGGGTACGCAGAGCACCGCTCGCGCAATCAGATCGCCGGGTGGCCCCGTCAGGTGACACAGCCTGCCCGGGTCAGTGCTGGGCGCTAGGCATAGCGTCAGGTGTGTGCTCGACCATCGCCATGTGCGCCGCTTGTTCGCCGTCGCCGCTCTCGTTCTGGCCACATTGGTGGCACCGTCGGCGGCCGGCGGCGCGGTGTTCGCAACGGCCGACGCTGGCGCCGATCACACCTGCGCCGTTCGGCCTGGCGGCGCCGTCTATTGCTGGGGGATCGGCAGGTACGGTCAGCTCGGGGTGATCGGCGCCGTGCGGGCCCGCACTCCGCTGGCGGTGATCGGCAGCTACACCGCCCAGCAGGTCAGTTCGGGCAACGGGTTCTGGTGCGAGCTGATCGTGGGCGGCAAGGTGCGCTGCACCGGCGTGAACCTGCGCGGCCAGCTCGGCACAGGTGGGACCGCGAACCAGCAGTACCCGCACGACGTCGTGGGACTTCCGTCCGCGACCCGGATCGAGGTCGGCACGGCGACGTCTTGCGCCATCACCGTCGACGGCAGCCTCTACTGCTGGGGAGACGGCGGCCGCGGCGAACTCGGCGACGGCACCCTGCACTTCGAACCGACGCCGACGCCGCAGAAGGTTCCGGGCATCGGGCCGGTCACCGACGTGGCGGTCGCCAACATCCACGTGTGTGCGGTGGTCCAAGACCGTCGCGTCTTCTGCTGGGGCGATACGAGCGAAGGCAAGCTTGGCAACCCGCTCACGAGCCCGATCGCGAACCCCGACTACGTCACGGGCATCAACGACGCCATTCAGGTCGCGGCGGCAGACCGCCACAGCTGCGCGCTGCGCGCGAGCCGCACGGTGTGGTGCTGGGGCAACAACCGGCTCGGCCAGCTCGGGAGCGGCAACAACACCAGCACGCGCGTCCCTGCGCAGGTCCAGGGCCTGACCGACGTGGCGCAGATTGACGCCAAAGCGGCGACCTCGTGTGCCGTCCGCGCCGACGGCACCGTCTGGTGTTGGGGCGAGGGGAAGACCGGAGAACTCGGCAACGGCGTGCGCGGCAATGTCAACGCCCCCGTGCAGGTCCAGGGCGTCGCGGGCGCCACGCAGATCACCGTCGGCCTGAGCCACGCCTGCGCGGTCACGCAGTCGCTGGCCACGTTCTGCTGGGGCAACAACGCGACGGCGCAGCTCGGATCAGGTGGCCTCCTCGGCGCTGCGGGCGTCGAGCCGACCGGCCAGATCGTGCAGGACGCCGTCCGCGGCACCGCGAAGTTCCTGCCGGTGCCGTTGGCCGAGCGCGGGTCGACGACGCGCGGCGGCGAGGTCTACCTGCGCCTGCTCCGGCTCAGCCGCCGCGGCAGCCGCTGCCCGACGAAAGCCGACGTGACCATCCGGGCCCGTGGCCGCGAGATCGTGCGCACCGCGCGCGACATCGAGAAGGTCGAGGGCGGCTGCGCCGTGACCGCGCGGCTGAAACTGCCCAAGCGCACGGAGCGCGCGTTCCGGGTCGTCGTGGTCGTCCGCGGCAAGCACCTCAAGACGCGCAAGGTCAACCTCCGCGCCCGCGTCGGCCAGACCTAGAGCACGGCGAGTTCAGTCCTCGAGCAGCTCCGACCAGGCCCAGTCGCAGTGCTCCTCGTCGGGGAAGAAGCGGATCGTCGGGGCCATCAGCCCCGCGACGGTGTGGTCGAGCCCGCGGGCGTGGCCGAGTTCGTGCTGGACCAGCATGCAGGTCTGCGCCTCGTCGAGGTGCCGCAAGACGCGCGCGTTCAGGTAGATCCGGCAGTCCACTCCGACCTTGCCGCGCAGCAAGAGGCCGCCGAACTTCTTGGGCTGCTTGATCCCGCCGCGGCGCGCCGCCTTCTCGAGCGTCGCCTGCTTCTCGGCGGTGATCACCACACGGCCCGTCGGGCACCGCTGCGCGCTGATCGGCAACGGGTCGACCTCGTAGCTCAGCGAGTCCTCGACCGCGGACTGCACCCGCTCGGGCTGCCCGGGGAAGGTACGCACGTCGACGGTGCCGCCGGGAACGGTGAAGACGAAGGCTGCGCTCGCGCTCGGTACGCCGGCGAGGGACGCGGCCACGACGCAGCAGGTGACGTAGAGCGCCCGAGTCATCTGTCGGCATTATCGGGCACGCCGCGCGCGCTTCCGAGCCGCGGAGGTCGGAAAAGCGTGGGAATCGGAAGCGGGCGACGGGGTTCGAACCCGCGACCTCAGGCTTGGGAAGCCGGCGCTCTACCAACTGAGCTACACCCGCTTGGTGCCTGCGGCGCGCCGTGTTCCGGAACGCCGCTGCGCCGTGATCATACCCACGCTGCCGGGGCAGGCGCCGCGCACGAGGTGGGCTGCGGCGCCGAGACGGCCCTGAGGTCTACGCTCTCTGGTCGGATGCGCCGCTCCCCCGTTCCCGTCGCCGTCATCGTGCTCGCCGTCTTGCTCGTGGGTGTGCTGGCCTACGCGCTGGTCGGCACGGGCGGCAGCAACATCGACTCGGCCGTGCAGAACGGTGAGCGGCCCGCCGTGCCCGATGGCGCCGCGGCTGTCGCCCTGCCAGTGCTGGGCGGCGAGGCGAAGCAGAGCCTGGACTCGCTCAAGGGCAAGATCGTCGTCGTCAACGTGTGGGGGTCGTGGTGCCCGCCGTGCAAGGAAGAGGCGCCGCTGATCTCCGCGGTGCACGACGCGCTTGTGAAGTCGGGCGAAGGCCAGGTCATGGGCATCACGCACATCGACCCGTCGGAGAAGAGCCTGGCGTTCGTCAAAGAGAACGGCCTCACCTTCCCCAGCCTGCGCGACATCGACGACAAGGTCTACAACGCGTTCGGCGGCACCGGCGCCCCGGAGACGTACGTGCTCGACCGCCAGGGCCGCGTGGCGGCGATCCGCCGCGGCGTGATCACGGCGGCGTTCGCCAACGAGGCGCTCGCGGCCGCCGGGGCCAAGGCACGCGTGGCGGAGACCGCGGCGGGGGCGAAGTGAGCGGAGGGTCGCGACGCGTGGAGCTGCGCGCCTGGATGCAGCTGCGGTGGCAGTCGCGGCGCCTGCGCCGCTGGCTCGTCGCGCTCGTGATCGTCGGCACTGTGCTCCCCGTGTCGCAGGCTCAGGCCAATGTCGATCTCGTCGATCTCGAGGACGAGGTCATGTGCGTCGTCTGCGAGCGGCCGCTCTCGACCTCTGCGGGTCCTGCGGCGGAGGACCAGCGCGCCGTCATGCAGCAGATGATCAATCAGGGCCTGACGAAGGCCCAGATCAAGGCGCGGCTGGTTGACGAGTACGGCGAGCGCGTGCTCGTCGACGACGGCAGCCCGGTCGCTGCGGCCGCGCCGTTCTTGGCGGCCGCCGTAGGCGCAGGCAGCATCGTCGTGTTGCTGCGTCGCCGTAAGAGCGGCGACGCCGAGACCGACGACGACCGAGCCGCCAACGACCGACCCGATGACACGGGCGACGACGCAGGTCCGACCTCCGCGCCGCACCTCAGCGCCGAGGACGACGCCCGGATCGACGCCGAGCTCGCCGAGCGCGGATGACCGGGGACCCGACGATTTTTGCGGCCGTCGCGCTGGGCGCGGTGAGCTTCCTGTCGCCGTGCGTGCTGCCGCTCGTCCCCGGCTACCTCTCCACCATCACCGGCCTCTCGCTCCCGGAGATGGAGGAGAGCCGCAAGCAGCAGCTGCTGCTGCCCGCACTGCTGTTCTGCCTGAGCTTCACGCTGATCTTCACGCTGCTCGGGATGACGGCCACCGGCCTCGGGCACACGCTCGACCGCAACGGGCGAACTCTCGACATCGTCTCGGGTGTCCTGGTCGCGGTGTTCGGCGCCGCGGTGATCGCCACCGCCTGGGCACCGGGCTTCGCGCGTTCCGCCAACGTGGGCTGGCTGCTGGACCGCGCCGGCGTCAGTCCGATCATCGCCGGCGCCGCGTTTGCCGTCGCGTGGTCGCCGTGCCTGGGGCCCACCCTCGGCGCGATCCTCAACGTCGCGGCCTCCGCCGACACCGTCGCGACCGGCGGCCTGCTGCTCGCCGGCTACGGCGTCGGCCTCGCCGTGCCGTTCATGCTCTGCGCGCTCGCGCTGCAGCGCGTGCTCGGCCCGATGCGCTGGGTCGCGCGCCACCACCGCACCGTTGCGCTGATCAGCGGCGGCCTGCTG
>JAEZDB010000246.1 GCA_023429855.1 Actinomycetes bacterium | reverse complement strand
GGCGAAGTTTGATGCCCCGAGCCGCCAGGCGAAGGGGAGGAATGAGCCGGAGGACCACCCCGCCACGGCCCGCCCCAGGGCGCGACCAACCGGGCGACCGCTAGTCGCGGACCTGCTCGCGAGGCGTGCCCTGCGGCTGGCTGCCGGCCGCCGGAGGCACGAACTTGACCCCGGAGTAGTACGGCGACGCTTCGGAGACGCCGCCGATGACGACGAGGCCGAGGATCGGGACGCCGAGCCGGGCGAGTTCGTCGCGGAGGTCCATGGCGGCGGGGACGGCGATGCGCTCGAGGCGGGAGACGACGAGGACGCGGTCGCTGGCGCGCGCGATGAGCTTGGCATCGGCGAGGCCGAGGAGCGGCGTGGTGTCGATAATGACGTAGGTGTAGCCGAGGCCGCGGATCTTCTGCAGGAGCGGTTCGACGCTGCCGCTGGAGAGCAGGCGGGCGGCTTCCGACGACATCGTGCCGCTGGGGAGCACGTCGGCGCCGCCGGCGGTGGTGCGGTCGCGGCCGCTGCCTTCGACGATGGCGGCGGCGATGCGGTCGGCGGTAAGGCCGCCGGCCTGTTCGGCGACGAGCAGGTCGCTGAAGCCTGGGCGCCCTTCGACGTGCAGCAGCGCGTCGAGCCGGGGCCAGCGCAGATCGCCGGAGATGAGCAGCGTCTTGTGGCCGCTGGAGGCGAGCAGGCGCGCAACGCGGGTGGCGACGGTCGTCTTGCCCTCGGCGTGCATCGAGCTGGTCAGCATCAGCACGTGCGACTGGCCGGGCGGCAGCGCGAGGCGCAGCGCGGCCGTGAGCGACTGGTAGGCCTCCTGCTCGACGCGCATCGCGGCGGGCGCAGTGCGGACGCCGAGGCGCCGTCCGAGTTCGGGCACGGTCGTTACGACGGGCAGCTCAAGGAACTGGGCAAGGTCGCGCTGATTCGTGAAGCGGGGCCGTAGCTGGTCGCGCAGCAGCGCCAGCAGGATGCCGAGGAACAGGCCCACGAAGAGCGCGAGCACGCCGTTGCGCACGGGCTTGGGTGAATCCGGGCCGCCAGGCACGACGGCGGGCCGCGCCAGCGTGACCTGGGCGACCTGATTGCTGAGCTGCGCGTAAAGCTCGTCGCGCTGGGCGCGCAGCGAGTCCTTGAGCTCGTCGGAGGCGGCGTCTTCGATCGAGCGCTCGAGCGACGCGATCCGCGACTTGAGCGCGCTGCCTTGGTTGCCCGACGTGATCGCCACGTACTCCTCGGCCACGGCGTTGGCGTAGGCCGCTGCCAGCTCCGGCTCTTCGGAGACGGAGGTGATGTCGAGCAGGTTTGCGCCGAAGACCGCTTCGGCCGTCGTGGCATTCCTGAGCGTGTCGGGGTCGACCTTGATCCCCTCTTTCGCGAGGTCCTGCGACGCGCCCACGACGACGAGCGTCTGCGTGACGAGCGCCTTCTGCGTCTCGATGTTGCGCTCCTGGGCCACGGCGTCGCCGGTACTGGTCTGGGCGAGATCGAACCCGATGGTCGCGGTCGCCGAGTAGGTCTTCGGGAGCACGAGCGACAGCGCGACGGCGAAGATCGTGAAGCCGAGTGCCAGCGCGCCGATCAGCGGCAGGTCGCGGCGGACGGCTGCGATGTAGCGGCGCGTGTCGACGGACTCAGCGCCACCGCCTCCCTGAAAGCGATCAGCCACGGGGGATTCCTTGCACGGGGAAGCGAGACAAAGCGAGGGGAATCCTATGGCACGCACCCCCGGACGATGGGCGGCGGGGGCCAGACGGCCGATCTGAGGACGCGGGCGCGCCAGCCCGTCGCCAAAACTGGCCTCACTGGTTGGGCCTGTGCGCCATCGGCCGCCGAAATCGTCGGACAGGCGTCCAATACACCGGTATGACCACCGTAGGGATGGCGGCTGCGGCCGATGACATGACCACAACGAAGCATCGCGCTGCCGTCCGGCAAGGCGCGGTGTCCTCGACAAAGGCAAACCCGTCGTGAGGCGGGGACGCAAAGCAACGGGGCCTTCACGGATGAAGGCAGCCCAGCCGCCGAAAGGATTCACGTGGTACGACGCCCGCTCGCAGTCGCTCTCGCGACCGCCGCAGCACTACTCGGAGCAGGAGCCCCAGCTCCCGCCTCTGCCGCTACGGATGCGACCGCTCGTACCGGTGAGGTCCGCTTCGTCAAGCGCATGACGCCCGCCGACGACAAGCACGTCACGGGCAGGGACGTGGCCAAGCAGGCCTGGCTCAACGACAAGTACTGGCGCACCGAGGTGTTCGCGCCGTTCTTCAACTCCATGACCTCCTGGTACGGCCAGGGCTGGGTCTACAGCGACCTCTACGCGATCTACACCGGCAGCTCGCTCGCCACGCAGCACCCCGAGTGGATCCTGCGCGACGGCTCCGGCAACAAGCTTTTCATCCCGTGGGGCTGCTCGAACGGCACCTGCCCGCAGTACGCCGCCGACATCACGAACCCCGCCTTCCGCGCCGACTGGATCGCCAAGCTGAAGTCGACCCTGGCCAAGGGCTACAAGGGCGCGTGGATCGACGACGTGAACCTCGAGCTCCGCGTCGGCAACGGCCACGGCCAGGACGTCCTCCCCTACTCCGCCGCTCTCGGCCGCACGATGAACGCCGCCGACTGGCGCAAGGCCATGGCCGACTTCACCGAGCAGGTCCGCCGCGAGATCCCGAACCACGAGCTGCTGCACAACAGCATCTGGTACGCCGGACAGGGCGCAGGCCGCGAGAAGAACGCCGACGTGCAGCGCCAGATCGCCTCCGCCGACTACATCAACCTCGAGCGCGGCGTCACCGACGGCGGCCTCACCGGCGGCAACGGCGAGTGGAGCCTGCGTGCCGTGCACAACTTCGCCGACCAGGTCCACGCTCAGGGCAAGGGCCTGATCATCGACTCGTACGAAGGCAACGACGCCGACCGCGAGTACAGCCTCGCCAACTACCTCCTCATCAACACCGGCAAGGACGGCGTCGGCGACATGTCGCAGGGCCCCGATGCCTGGTGGAAGGGCTGGGACGCCGACCTCGGCACCGCCTCTTCGGGGCGTTACGACTGGCAGGGCGTCATCCGCCGCGACTTCACCGGCGGCATCGTGCTCGTCAACGAGCCCGGCGCGCCGAACCGCACGATCGCCCTGCCCAAGGCCATGACTACCCTCGACGGCCGCACCGTCACCCAGGTCACGCTCTCCGGCAAGAAGGGCGTCGTCCTCCGCGGCGAGGGCGTCCCCGCCGGGACCCCCGGCACCCCGGCGCCGTCGACCCCGACGAAGCCCGCGCCGTCCGCCCCGTCGACGACCGCTCCGGGGACCGCCCCCGGCACCGGCGGCACGAAGCCCCGGGCGGCCAAGTGCACCACGATCCGCGTCACCTACCCGACGCTCCGCTGGGACGCCAAGAAGGGCCGGCTCGTTTCGGGCACCGGCTCCGCCAAGGTCTGCATCCCCTCGAACCTCAAGAAGGGCACCAAGGCCCACAAGACCGCCGTGAAGAAGGCCACCAAGCGGGCCCGCAAGGCCTCGATCAAGAAGGCCAAGGCCGCTCGCGTGCAGGCGGTGCGCGCGGCTGCCGCCCGCCGATAGACGCGCGGACGACGACCGGCCGCATCCCTGAGCCGCGCGCTGCAGACCCGCTCGGAGCCGAAGCTGGAGGGCTCGGCTCCAGGCAGCGCCCGCGGACGGCGCGCCTCGGGGG
>JAEZDB010000223.1 GCA_023429855.1 Actinomycetes bacterium | reverse complement strand
GGCGAGCGCTAGGCGCGTGGCGAGCATGCGCGTTGCCGTCCTCGCTGGTGGGCCGTCGTTTGAGCGCCAGGTGTCGCTGGCGGGGGCCGAGCGGATCGTCCATGACCTCGGGGAGCTCGGCCACCGGGCGATCCTGATCGACGTGGGCCGCGACCTGGTCGAGCGCCTCACCGACGCCCGCGCCGACGCCGCGATCATCGTCATGCACGGCTCCGTCGGCGAAGACGGCGCCGTGCAAGCAGTGCTCGAGGCGGTCGGGCTCCCGCACCAGTCGCCCAGCGCCGACGCGTGCCGGCGCTGTTGGGACAAGGCCATCGCCAAGGGGCTTCTCGCCGAGGCCGGGATCGCGGTGCCAGGCGGCGTCGTCTTCGACCGTCAGCCGTTCACCGCGCTCGGCGCCGCGCGGGCGCTCGCGCCGATCGTCGAGCGCCTCGGACTGCCGCTCGTGGTCAAGCCTGCGCGCTCCGGATCCGCGCTGGGCGTGAACCGCGCCGCCGACCTCCAGGGCCTCGCCACCGCGATGGTCGGCGCCTTCTCCTACGACGACTCCGTGATCGTCGAGCGCTTCATCGCCGGCCGCGAGTTCGGCATCTCGGTGATCGACGGCGAGGCGCTGCCGCCCGTCGAGATCCTCCCGCAAGACGGCCCCGAGGCCTACGACTTCGAGTCGCGCTACTCGATCGGGCTCGTGCACTTCGAGTGCCCGGCGAACGTCGACGCCGCCACCGACGCGCTGCTGCGCAGCACCGCCGTCGCCGCGGCCAAGGCGCTCGGCGTCACCGGCATCACCCGCGTCGACCTCATCCTCACGCCCGACGGCGTGCCGACCGTGCTCGAACTCAACAACGTCCCGGGCATGACCGACACGTCGCTGCTGCCGATGGCTGCTGCCGCAGCCGGGCTCTCCTCCGCCGACCTGGTCGCGCGGATGCTGCCAAAGCCCGAATAAGCGGACACCAACTTTCAGAACGTCATTCCGCTACTTAGCGGAGTGCGTGTGGTCACAGATGTCGCTAATTCGGGTTCCATCAACGGGTAGATCATTTATGTTCGCCATCTCGTGAACATCCTGTTGTTTGACACCCAGCCCTGCTTTGCCGCCGGCCTCATGGCTGCGGCCTCGAAGATCAACGCGGCCGTCACGCTCGGGACGGTCGGCGAGGGCGCGCCGGGCTACTGCGAGTGGATGGCGAGCGCCGCAGTCGTGGTGATCGCGCGGGAGCTCTACTCACGCAAGTTCGTCGGCTGCTGGAACGCGTCGGCGCCCTCTACCCCGGTCGTGGTCATCTCCGACTCCACGCAGCTCGCGCAGCTGGCCCGCGACGTGTGGGACGGCCCGCTCAGCGGCGTCGTGCGCCGCGAGGAAGACCCCGAGTTCCTGGTCGACCAGATCAAGGTGATCGCCCGCGGGGGCGCCCTGCTCACGCCGACCGCCAAGCACTACGAGTCCGAGGCGGCGGCTGCGGCCCGCAAGCCCGGGTCGGCGCGTCCGGTCCTGTCTGAGCGCGAGCTGCACCTGCTCAAGATGCGCTGGAACGGATCGTCGTTCGCCGAGATCGCCCGGTCGATCAACCTGTCGGTCCAGCGCGTCAAGGACATCGCGGGCGAGGTGCGCGCCAAACTCGACGCTCCCTCGATGGAGGTTGCCCTCGCCCGCGCCGTCCACTACGGCCTGCTCGATCTCGAGCGCCCGCCTCAGGCGATCGAGCCGACCGCCTTCGTCTCCAGGGACTCCCCTGGCTTGATGGCCGCCACGCGGCCGTAGCCGCTGGCCTCGACATCGGCCGCAAAGGCCGCCACGTCGGTCTCCACCGGCGGGAACGTGTCGTAGTGGCACGGGATGATCACGTCGGCCTTGACCATGCGCGAGGCAGCCACGGCGTCATGGCGATCCATCGTGTAATGCCCGCCGATGCACATGAGCGCGACGTCGATCTTGTCGCGCTCGGCCGCCAACGACAGATCGTGCGTGAGCGCGGTGTCGCCGAGGTGGTAAACCACCGTGCCGTCCATCTTGACGACGAGGCCGGCCGCGTTCGTGACGGTCCCTGCCGGCGTCCGCGAGGAGTGCACGGCAGGCGTCAGGCGGACGCTCAGGAAGCCGAGATCCACGGTCCCGCCGATGTTCGGGTCGTACACGTCCTGGAGGCCGGCGTCCTTGAGCTCACCGGCGAGCTCGGTGAGCGCGACAACGGGAATACCGGCGCGCTGAGCAATCTCGACGGTGTCGCCGAGATGGTCCATGTGGCCGTGCGTGAGCAGGATGGCGTCGGGCCGGTGGTCGGCTGCCACGGAGGCCGCCGCAGGGTTGCCGGTCAAGAACGGGTCGATCAGGACGGTGTGGCCGGCGGCGGCGAGCTCGAACGCCGAATGGCCGAGGTAGGTGATCTTCATCGTCGATCCTGTAAGGAAAGAAGGGCACCTCAGCCGCGACGGCGGCTGAGGTCGACCAGGAGGTCGGGGGCGACGCTGAGCAGCTCCTCGACCGGCGTGGCCGAGATGCGGATCGCCGCCGGGGGCTCGGTGGTGCAGTCGATGATCGTCGTGGGGCGGTCCATCACGGAGATGTGGTCGCCCTCGAGGATCATGTCGACGTCGCCGGCGAAGGCCGACGCGTCGGCGGCCGTCGTGTACTCCGGCTCGCCCGCGTAGTTGCAGGTCGTGCAGAAGATCGGGAAGTCGGTCGATGCGACGAGCTGAGCCGACACGAGGTTCGTGTTCGACATGACAGCGACGCTCGGGAGCCCGGCCGTGAACCAGTCCGGGATCGACGGCTTCTTGGGCAGCAGCAGCGAGACGGCCGCCGGCCAGACCTGATCGATGAACTTGCGGCCGACCGGGGTGACGTCGACCCACTGCTCGACCTCGGCGGCGCTGGAGTGCAGGACGAAGGGCTTGCCGCGATCACGCGACTTGATCTCGTAGACGCGCTCGACTGCCTCGCGACTCGTCGCGCGGCCGAAGAAGCCGTAGGTGGTGTCGGTCGGGACGATCGCGACGCCGCCGCGTTCGAGGAGGTCGGCGAGTTCGGCGACGCCGGTGCGGTCAGCACGGACGATGGTGGCAGGCATGGTTGGTCCTCGGGTGTTGGAAGGGATGGGCGCCCAAGCGGGCAGGGGCCAGCCGCTCCGGAGCACGAGAGCTCCGGAG
>JAEZDB010000122.1 GCA_023429855.1 Actinomycetes bacterium | reverse complement strand
CCCGCCCCGCCCCCGCCCCCCCCCCCCCCTACAGGATCGCGATGGGCGTCGTGATCGTCGCCGGCCCTGCCGTGCTGTGGTCGTTCGATTCCGGCCACCCAGAAGAGGTCCTCGGCGGCGCGCTCTGCGCCGGCGCGGTCGTTGCCGCGCTCGGGCAGCGCAAGCTGCTGGCAGCGGTCCTCCTGGGACTCGCCATCGGCACGAAGCAATGGGCGGTGCTCGCGATCGTCCCCACGCTGCTGGCGATCGGCGAGCCGCGCTGGCTCGACCGGGAGCGCCTCAAAGCCGGGGTCATCGCGGCGGCCGTCGCCGCGCTCTTCGTGCTCCCGCCGATCATCGCCTCGCCCAGCCGCTACGCCCACATCAGCAGCAACCTGTCCGACACGTCCCGCGTCTACCCGGCCAGCCTCTGGTGGCCGGTGGCGAAGGAGAACCGCCAGGAGCTGGCGCTCGGCGCCAGCGAGACCACGACGCTGACCACGTGGTCGATGCCGCTCGGCCTGACGCGCGGGCCCGCGACCTCGCTCGCGGTGCTGCTGTCGCTGGCGCTCGTCCCCGTCGCGTTCGCCCGCGGCGGATTGCGCGACCCGCTCGGCGCCCTGGCCGTCCTGCTGACGGCCCGCGCACTGCTCGATCCGATGAACCTCGGGTATTACATCGCCCCTGCGCTGCTTGCCTGGGCGGCCTGGGAGGTCTGGCGCGGACCGCCCGCACGCCTCCCTTGGGTCTCGCTCATCGCAGCAGGCGCGTCGATTGCCGCGTGGTCGCTCGGCTACGGGCGGCCACCGGCCCTCTACTGGGCCGTTTGGGTCGCGGCCACCGTGCCGCTGTTGCTCATCCCGCGGCTCGGCGTCGACCGGGCCGCGGGAGGCAACGCCTCCGCGTTAGCTGCGGAGCTTGATCTTCTGCTCGACGAGCGACTTGACGACCTCGTCGTCGCCAAGCACCGACTTGAGCGCCTTCGCTCCGGCGCGGCGGGCCTTGCTGGCCTGCACGGCTTCCGGGTTGGCCTCGTCGCTGATGGGCACAGCCTTCGTTTCGATGTCGAGCACGGTGATCGACGTCTTGATCGCCTGGTTCGACACGAGCGTGAACTCGGAGGTCTGACCGATCGCGAGGGTCAAAGTGCGGCAGTCGGTCGGCGAGGGCGCGCATTCGCCGTCGCCCGAGACCGTCACGTCAGAGGAGACGAGGAAGCTTGCCCTGTCGTCAGACGTCTTGCCGACGTAGACGAGGAACGGGTCCTCGGTGTCGACCAGCGGCGAAAGCGTGCGGATGTCGGAGATCTGATCCGGCTCGGCGTTCGGGTCGCTGGCGTCGGTCACGAGGATCGACAGCAGGTCGTCGGTCTCGGTCTGGACCTCGGGCTCCGTGTCGGGCTCAGGCGAGTCCGGCTCAGGATCGGACGGCGGCACGCCGCCGCCTCCGGCACCGTCTCCGCCGGGGCCGTCGATGATGCTGTCGGCGCCCTTGCCAAGTTTGTCGGCTTCCTTCTTGAGCGCGTTCTTCTTGGCACGCGACGCAAACGGGTCCAGCCGTTCGTCGTTGACGCGCGCTGGTCGGCCAAAGCCGGTGGTCGACGCGCGGGTCAGCGCAAGCTGGGGGCCCTCGTCCGTCGCCACGCCGACCGGCGGAACGTAGGCGGTGCCGCTCGGCTCAGCTGGCTTGGAGAGCATCATGGGCAGCGCGACGATGCCGATCACCAGGATCAACGCGACGGGCCACAGGTGCTTCTCTTTGAGGTCTTGGAGGATGTCCTTGACGATGGTCATCGCAGAACTCCGACGGTGGCAGCACCGGTCGAGGTGGACGGGGCTGGCGTCTCCGTGGCGCCGGCGGGTGTGGCCGACGGCGTCGCGCTGGCTGCAGCCGCAGAGGGCGTCTCCAGCGGTGGAGCGAAGTACACGGAGGCCGACAACGTCGCCGTCAGGTCAGGCGACTTCGAGGGCTTCTTGGCCTTGGCGACCTCGCCGTCGGCCACCGCGGCAGCGGCGGCATCGATCGGGGTGTAGCTGAACCCGTCGACGATGATCAGGCGGCCCTTGGTGGACGTCTCCTTCGACGAGAGCACCGCGAAGCGCTGCACGGCGCGCAGGTAGCGCTCGAGCTCGAAGTAGCGGCCCTTGAGCGTCAGCGCGATCGGCGTGCGTCCCAGGCCGCCCTCGATCTCTACCGAGCCCGGCGCGTACAGCGGAGCCACCGTGTCGGTCGAGCGGGTGCCCGTTTGCGCACCGGCCGTGGCCGAAGCCTCACCCGTAGCGGCACCGGTAGCGCTACTTGCTCCACCACCGCCCGCTTCGACCGAGTAGCTCAGGAAGTCGACGTTCTCGCGCTTGGCGAGCGCTTCGAGCTGGGTGAGCAGCGTCGGGATGTCGTCCGACTCCGGAACGACGCGACCCAGCTTGATGATCGTGGTGCGGTCGCGCCTGAAGTCCTGCTGGGCCTGGCGACCGGCCGTCAGCTTCTGCTGGGCGGCCATGAGCTCCTGCTTGGCGGCGGTGAGGTTCGCCTCTGCTTCAGCCGAAGCTTTGCGCTGCGGCGTCAAGACGAGGAACCAGAAGGCACCAAGCAGCACGATGGCCAGCACGCCGAGCAACATCATTCGATCGCGCTTGGTCATTGCGATGCTCCGTTCGAGGCGGGTGCGGGCGTGGTCGCCGCGGGCGTCGTCGACGACACCGCCGAGGCTGCTGGCGTGGTCTGTGGCACCACCGAGCCGGCGGCCTTGGCCTTACCCGGAGCGAAGAACACGATGACCGCGAAGTTGTAGGTCGTGCCGCTGAGCGTGCAGGCGCTCGTGCCCGTCGCGCCTGAGGCTCCAACCTGCTCGGACTTCTCAAGCGTCACGTTGATGACGCGGCGCATCGCCTGCAGCTGGTTGACGAGATTGGCAACCGTCGACTGCGACTTGGAGCAACCGGTCATGCCGACCGCCGGGGCTTCGAGACCGTTGCGGAACTGGGAGGCTCCGCCACCGCCTGAACCAGAGCCCGACGACGGTGCCACGGAGGCAGCCAGGTTGAAGATCTGGGTGTCGGCAGGCACGAGGCGCGCCAGGTCGCGCAGCGTGCCGGCCCAATCGAACCGCGCGTCGGCGAGTCCGCGAACCGTCGCGATGCGCTGGGTCGCCTTGCTCGCGGCTTCCTCGAACGAGGAGAACTGCGTCGCGACCGTGGCGTAGGCCTGCGTCGACTGCTGGACCGTGGCGAGCTCCTGCTCCGCCGAGGCTTGCTTGCTCTTGTTGAGCGCGAGCAGGCTCACGCCGACGAGGAGCACCGCGAGGACGGCGAGGACGCCGTAGACCATGCCGCCGGACTTGCCCGCACTGACGCGGCCCGGCCGTGCGTCGGCCGGGACGAGGTTGATCGCTCTCATGCTCGAGCCTCCCCAAGCGCCAGGCCAGCCGCGACGGTCACGTCGGCGGCGTCGATGCCCTGCAGGTCGTCGGCGACCTCGATGGCGCGCGGCACGACCGCGACGCCGAGCTCATGCTCGAGCGTGGCCGAGAAGCCGTCGATCTGCAGCGCGGGGCCGGTAAGCACGACGCTGTCGATCTGCGCGTCGCCCGGGCTCTGTGCACGCTGGAAGTCGAGCGACTGCCGCGTCTCGAGCGCGAGGCGGCGTACGCCTTCACCGAGGACGTAGCGGGCGGCGCCGACGATGTCGGGCTCGCCTTCGATCTGCTCGATCGGCTGGACGAGCCCCACATGGCGCAGCCAGGCGCGGCTGTGGTCGAGCGTGAGCGCCATCCGCTCAGCAAGATCGACGGCCATCGCCTCGATGCCACCGCCGGTGACGCGGGTGAAGGTGCAGACGCCGTTGCGGATGACCGCGAGGTTCGTCAGTCCGCCGACGGAGAGCAGCAGCTGGTCCGGGTCGCCCTGGTGGCGCAGCGCGCGGGCCATGCCGAAAGCGGAGAGATCCAGGCCCTCGACGCGCAGACCGGCCGAGCGCGAAGCGATGAGGATCTGCTCGATCATGTCGCGGCGCGCGGCGACGAGCACGACGCGGCGCTTGGGTCCGTCATCGGTCTCGACCTCGCCAACGGAGACGTAGTCGATGACCGCGGACTCGAGCGGCATCGGCAGCGCCTCCTGAGCGGAGAAGCGGACGGCAGCGTCGAGCTCCTTGCCTTCGGCGATCGGCGGAAGGTCGAGGACGCGGACGACGATGCGCTGATTGGCGACGCCGATCCGGACCTTTTTGGAGAGGCCCTTGTGCGACGCCCAGATCTCGCGCAGCACGCTGGCGAGCGCTTCGGGGTCCACCACCTCCCCGTCCCGCACGACGTGGGCGTCTAGCGGGGCGATGGCTGCGCGCTTTACACGCGCGCCACCGGCGCTGGCCACTTCGGCGATCGCGACGTGGCCAGGTTCGATGTCGACGCCCACCAAAGTGGGAACGCGCGAACCGCGGCCAGTCGAAGGGGTCTTGATGCTCGGAGGACGAAGTTGCAAGGGGGGCTCCTACTTGCAGTCGTCGGTCATACCCTGGGCCGACTTGAGCGCTATCGGGCGGACGGGCCTCCGGCTGGCCAGATCGTGGCCATCAAGGTGTGAACTGGCGCGAGAACACGGGCGTTTTGCTAGCCGCTAAAGGTGTCGATGTAGCTGTCCCACAGGTCCTGGCCGACCACGAAACCGACCACGCCGCCAAGCGCGAGAAATGGACCAAAAGGCACTGCGGTCTTACGTGCCTTCATGCCGTGCTTCGCCATCAAGCCGATGCCGACGATCGTGCCCGTGATGAACGCGATGAACAGCGCTGGCGCGAGGCCGCGGCCGAGCGCCAGTCCGAGGACGCCCATCAGCTTTACGTCGCCCATGCCCATGTGTCCAGAGAGGACGAGCGAAAGCACGAGGAACGGCACGACGACGATGGCGGCGGCAAGGAGCCGCTCGGGCTGACCTGAGAGGTCGAGGAGCGTGCCGGCCACGATCAGCGCCACAGCCGCTGGCCCGGTGATGAGGTTCGGGACCCGGCGGAACTCGAGGTCGATGAAGGTGATCGGCACGAGGGCCGTCATCAGGATCAGACCGAGCGCGATCTGCGCCTCGTCGTCCCACGCCACCCAGACGACCATCGCGTAGAGCAGACCCGTGAGCAGCTCGATCGCCGGGTACCGCCACGAGATCGGCTCTTTGCACTCGCGGCACTTGCCCCGCAGCGCCAGCCACGACACCACCGGGATGTTCTCGATCCCGCTGATCTGGTGCCCGCACTTCGGGCACCGCGAGCGGGGCGTAACGACCGACTCGCCGCGCGGCAGCCGGTAGATGACGACGTTCAAGAACGAGCCGATCGCCAGGCCGGCGATCAGGGCGAGCACGATGGCGGCAAGCACGGAGAGGTCCCTCGGGAGGGTCGGAGGTAAAAGGACGTTGGGAAAAGCGCGAGGGCCGCGCATGATGCGCGGCCCTCGTGGAGTTCGCTGTGGGTCGGCTGGTGCCTGCCTACTGGGCGGGCGCCTGCTCCTGGTAGGTCTGGATGCCCCAGGCCGACTCGACGGGGTCGATGAACTTCGGCGGGATGCGAACGCGGAGGCGGTCGTCGTACGAGTAGAGCTTGAAGTAGCCCGACGACATCGTCTTGCCGGAGCCGGTACCGACCGGACCACGGAACTTCTGGGCGATCGCGCCGTTCACTGTGAGGGTGCCGAGCGGCGAGCCGCAAGCCCAGTTGTCGACGAGGAACGAGTGCTTGAGGGCAAGCAGCGCCGCGTCGACCCGCGGGTTGGTGAGGGCGCCAGCAGCGTTGGCGCTGTTCCGTCCCTGGGCGCAGTCATCTTGGTCGACCACCGGGTGGTTGAGCCGGATGAAGTTGTTCGACACCATGCCGAGCACCGCCGGCGCACCCGACTGGCGGATGATGTTGCCGGTGATGAGGATGTCGTCGGCGGCGGCGATCGTGAGGCTCGTGTCGTAGGTGCCCTTGACCACGGCGATGCCGCACCCGTTGCGCGGCTCGTTGGCCGTCATCGTGTCGTAGGGGCCTTCGCAGGTCTTGCCGAGCTCGTCGTTGTTGTCGACGTAGATCACGCCGTTCTCCGGGTACGGCATCGGCTTGTTGGTCAGGATGGCGTTCGACTTGTCCTTGCCCGTGACCACGATGCCGTTGCTCGTGAGCTGGATCGTCGTCCGACCCTTGAACGTGTAGGGCGCGAGGGCCTCGCCCTTGATCGACACATTCGAGCTCGGGAGCTTGAGGAGCTTCTGGTTGAACTTCCACGTGCCGAGGTTCGGATCGGGGGTCGGATCGTCCTCGAAGTTCACTTCAGGAGCCGCGCCGGCGCAGCCGCTCTGGCTCGAGATGCGCCAGCTCTTGCGCTTGTCGGTGATCGAGGTGTCGCCGGGGCCGGAGATCTCGATCACGTCGGCCGGCGATCGCCCGAACTTGGGGGTGCCGCACAGCTGCGAGGTGTCGTTGGTGTGCATCGGGCCCTGGATCCAGTCGCCGTCGGAGAAGGTGATCTCCGAGCAGGCGCCGGTGATGCTCTGGTATGAGCCGGTCGAGCCCTTCGGCCGCTTGCCGCTGCTCGTCGGCGACACGCGATAGCGCTGGTCCATGCGGTATTCGAGCCCGTCGCTGCGGTTAGCGATCGCCTTGACGTAGCTGTACTGGCCACAGGCGACCGCGCCCCACTCAGCGAGTGTGCGCTGTTTGGGCGTCGGCGAGGGGTCTTCGCCCGCCCGCTCCTTCGTCTCCCAGCCGCGGGCGATGTAGCCCTCGTAGATCGTCGGGTCGGTGACCTCGAGGTCGGTGAAGTAGATGTAGTCCAGGAACGACTTGCGCTTGAAGGTTGCGATGAGCGAACGCTTCGGGCCGACGGGCTTGTTGCTGACCAGCGCCTGGCCGGTCACGCGGACGCGGAAGGTCGGCGTGCCCGCCTCGACCATCGTGCCCTCAGGGTCGTTTTTGTCGCATCGGGTCTTACCGGCGACCGGCAGCACCTCGGTGGTCCACTGCGCCGAGCTGTCGGGCAGCGGTTCCCAGTCGCGAGGGTCGACGGGGTTCGAGCCCGTCTTGATCCACGGCTGGTTCACACCGTCGTTCGCGGCGGCGTCGCACTGCGCCCAATAGGTGTTGTCATCGAGCAAGCGGTGCACGTAGACCTGGAGACCCGCTTCTGCCGCCGCGTAAGCGGCTTTGCGGTCGCGGTCCTTGCGGCCGATGTCTTGGTCGGACTGGACCGCCGTGACGGCGACCGCCGACGAGACGAGCATCAAGCTGACGGCACCCATGGTGACGACCATCGAGAAGCCTTCTTCGGCCCGGCGAACGCGGGCGAGGATCTTCCTCAGAGGCATTGCGGACTCCCGGCGGGATTGGTCGGATCCGCGATGCGGACCGAGACGGTGTTGTAAAGGTTCACGGGCTTGCTCTTGGCGCTCTTACCGCCACGCGCCCGAGCCTGGAGGCTCACCTCGATCAGCACGATGCCGGCGAGGTCGGTCGACGTCGCGCTGGGCAAGCCGGCCGGGTTGTAGGCGGTGATGGTCGAGTTCGACATGGGCACAGGCGACGTGATGTCGACGCGCCCTGAGCCGGTGGTCGAGGCGTACTTGAAGTAGCGGAAGATCGGCGCTTTGACGTTCTCGTCGGTGGAGCGGCGGTCGGGGGCGGGCTGCACACCCGTCGCGATCCTGTTCACGGTGGTCGGTTTGGTCGGCCAGGTCACGGCGCCGGTCGTTGGGTTCGTCACCGAGCGCCAAACCGTCTCGGTGATGTCGCCGACGGTGTTCGCCGGCTGGGTGCCGTCGCCGATGTCGCCGGTCGCAGTGCCCTTCCACTCGATCCGGTGGCGCTCGATCGGCTGCTTGTAGTTCGCCGTCGTCGTCATCGGCGCGACGCTGGAGTAGAACTCCATGCCGGTCGCCGAGGCCCAGAGCATCGGCCGGGTGCTGTTGAAGCACTGCTGCGAGCGGACCGATCGCGTGATGACCTCCATCGCGTTGCGGGCGCGGTTAACCGACTCGACCCGCATCGTCGTGCGCAGCTGCATCTTGTTGGCGGCGTCCATCGCGGAGTAGGCAGCGAAGACGATGATCATGCCGATCGTGATGCCCGTCAGCAGCTCGACGAGCGTGAAGCCGCCGTCATCGGCGCGGACGCGCCGGGCGGCGCGGCGGGCAGGGCTCATTCGAAGCATTTCGCCGCCGTTCCATTCGAGCGCCGCTCGTAGTTCCCATCGCCGGACCCGCCGATGCCGGCGTAGGCGATCGGGATCGAGTTCCACTCGCCGGTCGTCGCGATCGCGTTCCTGAGGATGAGGCGCTTCGCGGGGCTGCCGGGAACGAAGATGCAGACCTTCGTGTTCGTCGAGGACGGGATGCCTGGGTCGCGGAGCGTGCCGTTGCCGTCCGTTGGTCCGAGGATCCACGGCGTACCGCAGTCGGCATCGACGACGACCGAGGCTCCAGCCAGGAGACTCCCTCGGTTCGAGGCCGAGGTGCCCGAACGCACCTCCACATCGAGGGCGGGCAGCTGGACCCAGTCAGCGTTCTGGGTCGCCAGCGGCGAGATGTTGACGTTGGTGATCGGGAAGCTGTTCGGCGGCAGGTTCCTGTTGCAGTTGCCGGCGTAGATCGTGTACGGAGTCGTGAACGGGAACCAGGGGCGGCCCGCGCCGTTCCACGAGGTCTGGGTGCCGTCGAGCGGGACGGTGATGCCCTGGGGCGTCCCCTGGTCGATGTGGAACATCTGTATGGCGGGCGGCGAGCTGTCGACGAAGCCGCTGTTCGGACCGTTGGACCGCGTCCGGAAGCGCGCGAGGGTGAAGCCGCCGCTGTCGTAGAGGTATTGGAGCTTGGTCGTCTCCCGGGCCGTGACCGAGACCGGGTACTCGGTCACGACGCTGTCGCTGCGCTGGTTGACGTAGCCCAGGCGCTGGAACCGCACGGTGTACTCGAGCGAACTGGGGATGAACGCGAAGACGACGCAGCCGTTCTTGTTCGTGACGCCGCTAAAGGTGGCCGGGCCGTCGACGGTGACGGGCACGCCGGCGACTGGGGCGCCGTCGCGGTTCATCAGGTTCACGGAGAGCGATCCCGTGTCGCCGCCGGCTCCGGCCGTCGGCGTGAAGAGCGAAGTGAAGGTGACGTCTTGCCCCTTGCCCATGCCGGTCCACGTGATCTTCACGGTGAGGCGCATGAAGTCCACGCCGCCGTTGCGAGTGGTGCACTTGGGCTCGTCGTCGCCATCGCTGACCCACTTCGTGGTGGTGTCGATCGTGTAGGTGACGCCGTTGCGCTTGGAGGTACGCGTGCCCTTCATCGCGGCGATGTCTTCCACCGGGAGAGAGCGGATGCGCTCAAGCTCGGATTGGGCCCAGTTTGCGGCCTCGGCGCGGGCCTGCTGGTTGCCAGCGGCCTTGTCGGCGTTGTCGAGGGCGCTGAAGACGGCGAGCGAGGCCATGATCAGGATCAACGCCGAGACGAGGACCTCGATGATCATGAAGCCGCGGTCGTCGCGGACACGATCCCGGTTGGAATTCGGCAAGTTCGGCTCGCTCATCGTGTTGGAGATCGGCATTCCGGTGTGTCGGCTCCAGTCCGGCACACTGGCGGTGGACGGGTGGCCGACAGGGCGCTCAAGGTGGTTAGACCTCACTACCACTTGCCGTCTTTGCAGCCAGCGTCCGATTGCCCGGACGCGAGCGTGCAGGTCCGCTCGACCTGCCAACTCCCGGAGGACTTCTCGATCGTGTAAAGCGAGTCGGTTTTCGAGTGCGCGGTCAAGCTGTAGCCGTCGGCGGTGTCAGCCGCGACGTTGACCTGGCCCTTCGCCGGGCCCAGCTGGATGTTCAGACCCTCACCGAGCTCCGCCAGGGTCTGGCACTGGCGGTAGTCCTCGGTCTTCGTGTAACACGCTTCGACGTGCGTCATCGTGTTGCGCACGTCGGCCTTCGCTGTGGCGTCGTACGCGCGATCTCGCTGCGATACGAAGTTCGGGAGGGCGACCGCGGCGAGGATGCCGATGATCAGGATCACGACAAGCAGCTCGATCAACGTAAAGCCGCGTTCGTTTGTGAGGCGGTCGGTCATGGACGCTCGGATTCAGTCGCGGTGCGCACGGTCGTTGAGGGGCTCATCTATGGCCGCTCGAGGGGAAGCGGCGCGGCCACCGGGAAGAGGCCCGCGCCCCCCCTGGCTATGAAA
>JAEZDB010000055.1 GCA_023429855.1 Actinomycetes bacterium | reverse complement strand
CCGCGCGACCCCCACGTCACGGGGCCCTACACGCTTACCCCTAAGCTGCCACGCAGCCCGGGTGTGCGTCTTACTGGTAGAGCTCGATGTTCGAGGCGGTGTCGAGACCTGCGTCGCGCGTGAACACGTCGTAGTCGTTGCCGCCGTTCACCGTGTCGGCGTAGCCGTCCTTGTCGTAGATGGTGTCGTCGCCGTTCTCACCCCGGATGTTGTCGGACCCTTCGCCGCCAGCGAGGTAGTCGTTGCCGGCGCCGCCGAAGATCTGGTCGTTGCCGGTGCCGCCGACGATCGTGTCGGCCGTCGGGCCGGAGATCAGGTAGTCGGTGCCGGCCTCGCCGAAGATCGCCACCGGGGCGTTGGTGACGCCGGCCGCGCTGAGGAGGTCGTTGCCGTTGGCGCCGCCGATGCTGACCTGCGTCACCGTGCCGGACGTCGGCACCACGATCCAGTGCTGGCTGTCGTACTGCACCGCCGCGGTGATGCCCGGGCCCGCCTGCAGCTCGTTGGCGGAGTTGAGTTCCTGAACCTCAAAACCCGATCCGCTGGTCTTGATCGTGGTGGCCTGACCCACACCGGTGGGATCGGTGATGGTGAGCGTGCCGCCGGAGTACGAGACCACGATCGGGTTGGCGGCGAGCGCGCCTGAGGCCGTCGCCGCGCTCAACAGGGCGGCGGCGCCGACGGCGACGCTGAGCTTGCGCAGTGAAATGGTCATAGAGAACTCCTCGAGTGGAACGAGCACAGGTCAGCGCACGCCTGAAAGCATGTGACTGCGCGGTGCGTGGGACACTGGACACCTCAGTAGGTGTCCAGTGCGCGCAACCTACGTTCATCTCCGTGAATTAGCAAGCGCATTTCCAGCAGTTCACTCCGGTCGGGTGACAAACCGGGCACCAACGCCCAGGTAGTCGCATCGCTCCAAAAACGAGGCCAGTGGCTGGTCGCGCGCGTTTGGATCAGCACGACATGCCCGCGCACCATGTCTCCGCCGGTCGCCGGCCGACCGGAGCGCGAGCCGATCCGGCGCGGAACTGACCGCGGCGGGATAGGCTCGCGCCATCCGGGCAACCAGGGGCCTCCCGGCCCGACCGACAGGAGCACCACCGCGATGAGCAGCATCAACCTCAGCAAGGGCCAGAAGATCAGCCTGAGCAAGGACGGCGGTTCGCTGACGCGGGTCAAGATGGGCCTCGGCTGGGATCCCGTCAGCACCCCCAAGAAGGGGCTCTTCAAGCGCGCAGCGGCCGAGAAGGAGATCGACCTCGATGCCTCCGTGGTGCTGCTCGACAGCAACCGCCAGGTCGTCGACACCGTCTGGTTCCGGCAGCTCAAGAGCAAGGACGGCTCGGTCACGCACACGGGCGACAACCTCACCGGCGCGGGCGACGGCGACGACGAGTCGATCCTCGTCGACCTTCCCCGGGTCCCGGCGAACGTCGAGATCCTCGCGTTCACGGTCAACAGCTTCAGCTCGCAGGGCTTCGGCGACGTCGCCAACGCGTTCTGCCGCATCGTCGACGAGACGAACGGGTCGGAGTTCGCCCGCTACGACCTCAGCGCCCAGGGCTCGCACTCCGCGCTCGTGATCGCGAAGGTCTACCGCCACAACGGCGAGTGGAAGATGGCAGCACTCGGCGATTCAGGCGCCGGCAAGACGGTCAACGAGATCCTGCCGCTGGTGCAGCAGGTCGTCTGACGCCGATCCGCCCGCTCGGGCCGGTACTGCCGGGTCCGGTCCGACGGGCCGCCGATTGCCTGACCGATCGGCCATTTTGCTGAGCGGCGGCTCAACCCTCGCGATCGAAGTGACGACCGCGTAACCGTGAGCACTTCCCCGGCTCCCCTGATCGCACGCGTCTCGCGTCGAGACCTGGCCCGCAATCCGTTCGTCTGGCGGGCGACTGGCGGCATGACGATCTTCGTCGCCGCCGTGATCGCCACGACCACGCTGTCTCTGGGAGCCGATGCGACGCTGAAGCTCGTAGGCGTCGGCGTCGTCTTTCTCATCACGGGTCTTGTCCTCCTGCGCACGCAGCCGCCCGAGATCGACACGCGCTTCAACCACTTCGTGATCGCCGTGCCCTCCCTCGGCGCCGCCGCGATCTTCTGGGGCGCTGAGGCGAGCCCTGGCCTCGCGATCGGCGCTGCCATGTTCATCAGCCCGTTGGCCGCCGTGCGGCTGCAGAACCGCACCCACTTCTTCATCCACCTCGTCGTCGCGACGCTCATCCTCGCCGGCGCGGGGGCCGTCGGCCACCTGCCGAGCACCACGCTGATCGGCATCCTCTGCACCGTCCTTGCCACCTGGGTGCTCGGCATCTCCTGCTGGGAGATCCTGCAGAGCGCCGAGGCGCAGGGCGACGAGCTCGAGCGGCTGGTCCGCCGCGACCCGCTCACCGGCCTTGGCAACCTGCGCCTGCTCGAGGAGACGCTGCCCGAAGAGATCGAGCGCCACGCGCGCGCGGGCAAGCCGTTGACGGTCCTCTGCCTGGACCTCACCGGGTTCAAGCAGCTCAACGACGACCTCGGGCATGCTGAGGGCGACGCGCTCCTGCGGGAAGTCGGCGGCGCGCTCAGCAGCGTCGCTCGACCCGGCGACACCGTCGTCAGGCAAGGCGGCGACGAGTTCTGCCTCATCCTCGCCGAGACGTCGGCCCAGCACGCGGTCCCGGTCGCCAACGCCGTCCGCGCAGCGCTCGCCGACCTGCCGTTCGAGGGCATCACGACCGGGATCGGCTCCGCGTCCTTCCCGGCCGACGCCACCGACGCGCGCACGCTCCTGCACGTCGGCGACGAGCGGCTGCTGGCCGACAAGGCCGCGCGCAAGCTGCCGACGCGGACCGACCACCCACGGCGGCGCGCCTCCGACCGCGTTGCCGCGACCGGTGAACCAGATCTGACCCCAGTGGCGCAGCTGCATGAGCGCCGTGGGGAACGCACCGCGTGAGCCGCCCGAAGTCCACGGCAGTCCACCTGTCTCGTCGCGAGCTCGCGCTCGACCGCCGCGTTTGGCGGGCCACGGGCGGCATGACGCTGTTCATGGCGCTTGCCATGGGCATCCTGCCCTCGCTCGAGCTGGGTTCGCTCCAACCGACCACGGCCGTGGCCGGCGCGTTCTTCGCCTGCATCGCCCTGGCCATCCTCTGGAGCGAGCCGCCGCCGATCGGGTCGCGGCTCAACCACGCCGTCGTCGCGCTGCCGTGGATCGGGGCCAGCGCGGTCTTCCTCTTCTCCAACGTCGGCGCTGGTCTCGCGATCGGCGCGGCGATGTTCATCGGGCCGCTCGCGTCGGTCCGGCTGCAGAACCAGCGGCAGTTCTTCGTCCACCTCGCGTGCGCCACGGTCGCGTTCTTGCTCGTGGCCGCGGCACGCGGGTTCGACGTCGGCGTGTCGATCTGCCTGCTGATCACCACCATGGCGATGTGGGTGCTCGGCCTCTCCTGCTGGGTCGTGCTGAGCATGACCGAGCTGCAGGGCGACGAGCTCGACCGCCTCGTGCGCCGCGATCCGCTGACGGGCATCGGCAACCTGCGCCTGCTGCAGGAGCGCTTGGAACAGGCCGTCGAGAAGCACGAGCGGATCAGGCAGCCGTTCTCGATCATCCTGCTCGACCTCAACGGCTTCAAGGTGATCAACGACGAACTCGGCCACGCCGACGGCGACGCGCTGCTGCGCGGAGTAGCCACCGCACTCGAGCGCGCGATCGAGCCCGACCAGACGGTCGTGCGGCAAGGCGGCGACGAGTTCTGCGTGCTGCTGCCCCAGTGCACCCCCGCCCTGGCGGTCCGCACGTGCAATGCGCTGCGCGCGGCGCTTGCCGGAGTCGGCGACGGCGTCACGGCCGGCTACGGCATCGCGACCTTCCCCGACGACGCGGTGAGGCCCGACGTGCTGATGCATGTGGCCGACGCGCGCCTGCTCGACGACAAAGCCGGCGGCCCGCCCCGCGGCGATGGCACCGCGAAGCGGACCGACAAGCGCCAGACGGGCGACGACGATCTGCCCCGCGCCGCTAACGCTTGAGCGCGACGGCGCGGGAGGCCTTGCCCCCACCTGAGCTGAGCGTCACCTGCGCGACGAGCTTCTTGCGCGCCTTGAGCGCCTTGACGATCGCCGCGGCGGCGCGCTTGGAGAAGGTGGCCCTCAGCGATTTCGCCTTGCCAGCGTCGACGGCCGCTGAGGTCGTCGCGATGTAGGTCTTCTTGCCGACCTTCACGGTCGCGGGCGCCGCACAGGTGCCGGCGACCGACGCGGTGCAGCGTACCGTGACGCTCCGCTTGAACGCCTGGCGTGCCTTGCCATCGGCCACGACCACCGCGACAGGTGCCGTGCTCCCACCGCCGCTGGTCTGGCCGCCACCCGTCGGACCGCCACCGGTCTGGGCGCCGCCGGCCTGGCCACCGCCGCCAGCGGCGGGCTCGGCAGGTGCGACGTAGCGCGCGGTGGCGGGCTCTGCCGGCCCCCAGTCAGGGTCGGTGCCCGTCGGCGTCAGCGTGGTGATGCCGCGGACCTTGCAGTAGCTGTCCGACATCGCGTCGAAGCGGACGACCTCGATCCCGTCCTTGGTGTTGAACGCCGTGCCTGATCCGTCGGGCGACCACGAGGGATCGCCGACCCGCTCGTCGCCTTCGGTCGTCGCGCAAGCCGCTGCGGCAGGCGCGGGAGCCTGCTCGGTGCGTGGATCGCCCGAGGTGACGAACCAGACGATCAGTTTGTCCTTGCCGTAGGAGTACGTCGTGACGAGCCGTTTGCCGTCGCGGCTGAGCTCGCCGTCGCCCTGATCGGTGTTGGGCGTCATCCACGCGCGGTGGCTGTAGTCGCCGGGGCCGAGGTCGTCGATCGAGACCTGGCTGCCAGCGCCGCCGAACACGAGCGTGCGGTCGTTGGTCACCCACTCGGGGTCAGAGACGCTGAACTGGTTGCCCCACTGCGCGATCGGCGTGGCCTCAGACACGTCGGCGCGGGTGTAGAACGTCGACCGCTGGATGACGCCGCAGGTCGATCCCACCGGGCACGAGTTCGCGACGTAGGCGTAGGCGATCTTCGAGCCGTCGGGCGAGAACGACAGCTGGACCGGGCGTGCCGCGAACGTGCCCCCGTCGCCGCTCTTGGCCTGCGCCGTCGTGATCGTGCGGATCGGCCGCCCGTCCTTCGCCATCACGACGATCGGGCCGGTGCCCTGGACGGCCGCGATCGTGCCGTCGTCGGACTGGGTCGGCGAGTGCCAGCTGCCACCCGACGTGAGCTGGACCTTGCCGCTGCCGTCGGGCTGGGCGGTCCAGACGTTGCCACCGTCGATGTAGACGATCGAGTCGGCGCTGGCGGCGGCCGGGGCCAACAAGGCGCCCGACGCGACGGCGGCTGCGATGAGGAGGCGAGTGCGAGGTGGGGACTGCATGCCGCCAGACTGCGCGGTCGCGGCACCTCGCACGATGGGGAAGTCCCTGAACCGCCACCCCACTCTTTTTCGTCTTGGGGTGCCCGGAGGCCCCCAGTACGGCCTTAGGGTGGCCGAACTCCGATGTCATCCGGACGCGAAAGACCATTACGCTGTGTGGCGTGCCGCAGGCGCTGATCGATCGCGAGCAGGAACTCGCCGCCCTCACCTCCGCGCTCGACGGCGCCGACGCCGCGACGGGTGCGACCGCGCTCATCCAGGGGCCAGCCGGCATCGGGAAGACCGTGCTCATGGCGGAGCTTCGCACGCTCGCCGAGGCGCGCGGATTCGCGGTCCTCAGCGCCCGCGCGAGCGAGCTTGATCGCGCCTTCGGCTACGGAATCGTCCACCAGCTCATCGAGCCCGTGCTCTCGGCAGCCGACGACGACCGCCGCGCCACCCTGCTGCGGGGCGCCCCCGCCCCCCCCGCCCCCGGGCCGCGCCC
>JAEZDB010000028.1 GCA_023429855.1 Actinomycetes bacterium | reverse complement strand
GTTCTGGGTGAACCGAAAACCGGGCACGTTCTCCACCTCCGCAGTTCTGCGCCTGTTTCTGCGCAGGATTGGTGCAGTTCGCGTCCCACGCACGCGCCGCCGGCAGGCAACGTCTGACACGTGAGCGACGACACACCGCTGCTCCGCCGCTTGCACGAGCTGGCGGCACCGAAGGACGGCTGCGTGTCGGCCGAGCAGCTCGACGCTGCCGGAATCACCTACGAGACCGCGAAGTCCCTAGTCCGCCGCGGGGCGATGGCGCGCGTCGCGCGCGGGGTCTACGTCGTCGGTACCCGCGAGCTGTCCGACCGACAGGTGATCTGGGCCGCGCTTCTGCTCGCCGGCGACGGCTCGTGCGCTTCGCACTTCACCGCCCTGTGCCTCTACGGGTTGATGGACCACCCCGTGAGCGACGTGTGGGTCAAGGCTCCGAATCGGCGCCACAGCCGGACGTTGCGCACGCTCCTTCCGATGCGTCGGACCGGCCAGCCAGCGACGCTCCGCATCATCGCCGGCGACGTTCCGTCCGAGCCGGTTCTCGTTCACGGCGTGCCCACGCGGACGGCAGCCGGAGCCGTCGTCGACCTGGCGGGCCAGGTACATACGTCGGCAGAAGGCCGCGCGCGGAAGCGCCCGTCGACGCAAACGGCGGCAGGCGATCGCTTCCGGCCTCGACGCGTCCACCCGCGCGACGTGCAGCGCGTGTGGAAGGAAGCCGACTACCGGAACGCCATTCGCCCGGCCGCGATCGAGCGCGAACTCGGTCAGGGCATCCCCGGCACGTCGCTCATTCGACAGCTGCAATCGGCGAATCCGATCGTGAGCGACGACGACACCGACGTTGAGACACCTCAAGAGTTCACCCTGCTCGACGCCGTCCTGCGCCTCGGACTGCCGCGCCCACTGACCAACCAGCCGCTTCAACTCCCCGGCGCCACGTACTTTCCGGACCAGTTCTATCCCGGGGCGGGACTGGTCGTCGAGGCCGACGGCGGCGTCCACAAGCGCCGGGCCCGCCGAGCTGCCGACCGGGCGCGCGACCAGCACATGCGCGCCAACGGCCTGGAGGTCCTGCGGTTCCCGAACGAGACGATCGAGGCCGACGCCGACGCCTGCGCGCGCGAAGTCGCCGCTGAACTCGAGAGGCGCTCTCGCCGTTGACCGCGTCACAGCAGAGCTCGCGGCGAACGTGCCCGACATATCCGCCTGGGTGGCGGACCACGCCGGCACGTTCGGGACACCAGTGGGTGCAGGGCGCGAAGGACTGCTCGTGCTGAGCGGCAGCGCAGGTCCGAGCCGGGTTGAGCGCCGCGCGGACTCAGTAGCTCGTATCGGGCGGCAGCCCGTGAAACGCCCGCATCGTGTCGGTCATCAGCAGACGCGGCCAGGCGAGCACGGCGGCCGACAGCGCCAATGCAGTGCCGGCAGAAGCGAGAACGCCGACGATCGCTGGCGCGAACTCGACCGTGCTGATGAGTTCGCTCAAGAACCCGAGCGCGGCTGAGACCTGCAGGTACACCGCAGCCGTCATCGTCAGCGACGACATGATCATCCGCGGCAGCGGCACGTACTTCACCCCCGGCGGGCGCGAAGGTGCGGCGTCTAGCTCGCGCGGCCAGGAGACCTTCGACGAGGCCCAAAGGCAACTGAAGAAGACCACGACGCTGACACCCGCGGCGATCGTGAACTCCAGCTCGTGCGCATTCGCCCATGCCAGCCCGGCCATCCCCAGCCAGAACGGAACGAAGATCGTGACGACGGAGAGCGCGGTGACGACGATCAGCAGTGTGGTCTGCCACGGCGGGGTCGGTTCGCCGCGTCGCTCCGCTCCGGTCATTCGACGACGGCTAGCTCTGCCGAGCGCGGCAGCAGGCCGCAGAGCGCGATCCACACGTCGGTGCTGGTGGTCGGCTGCAAGGCCGTGCCATCGTCGAGATCGAGTACGGCGGCGTAACCGTCGTCACCGCCGTCGATCACGGTGAACCCGTCGACCTGCGGTTCGCCGCCCTCCGTCCAGGACGCCCAAGCGCTCCACAGGATCCACTCGTCGCCCGCGATCGGCGTCCCGGCACGGAGCTCGTCGTCCCAACCCTCCAAGAGCGCAGCGCGGCCGGCCCCTTCAAGCTGGCCTGCTTCGACGAAGAGGACTGCAGCATCCTCAGCTGGCGCGAGGCGGGGTCCGAGCCCGACGATCTCAGCAAGCGCCAGCGGAAGTGCCTCGGCAGCGCCCTCAAACGGCCCGTGCTCGGTGCCGTCCTCGTCGATCACGTAACGAAAGCGACCGGCGTCGATCGTTCCGACGACCTGCAAGATGCCGCGCCCTGCATCGGCCTCGAGCCCGAACGCGATGCCACCGTAGACGCTCATGCTGCCCCCAGATCTTCGAGTGACGCGCCGCGGATCCACGCGATGGCGGCGTCGCGGACGGCATCGTCTTCGTCGTCGCAGATGGCCCAGACGACGGGCTGCGACGGGTCCTCCTCGCCGGTCCAGACGTCGACCGAGAGGACACGCTCAACCTGGCGGAACATCACCAGCGAGCGAAGGGCCGCGCCGACGGCGAGCTCGTCGGAGGCGACGTCGAGCAGCTCGGCGTCGGTCATCGTGGACCGCAAGTCATCGACGATCGACCCGTGCCGCTCGACGGCATCTCCGGCGAGACCGTCGGGTGCGGCCAGCACCGAGATCAGGGCCGGGTGCGCGGAAGGACCGTCTGCGACGAGCTGGCGCAGGATCCGAGGATCGTCTGGATCGACATCCGACCAGCCGAGTGGCGGGGCCGGAAGCCGGCGATCGCGGGCGGGCGCTTCGACAACGACGGGCGGGCGATCGGCGTCAGCGACCTGTTCGGCGTCGGAACCGAACCGCAACGACTCGACGATTCCCTCGAACACGCCCGCGTCCAGCGCGATCATGTCGGCGTCGGTCAGCCCGGTGAGGACGAGTGCTCCGCCGTCGTCGAGCGGCAGGGCCCAGATGAAGGCGGTGACGAGGGACGGACCGTGCCGGTACGCGACCGTCGCGCGGAACGCCGGAAGCCCTCCGTCTGAGGTCGGCCTGTGAAGGACGAGGTCGATGAACCGGCTGTCGGTCGTGGTCTCAGCGAGGCTGCTGATGCGCTCACCGATGAGACGCTCCATCGGGCCTGACTCCGCGTCCGGGCTGTCGGTCAGGATGCGGCAGCGCTCGATGCTCAGGCGACTGGAATAGCCGACTGGTTCGTCGACGACGATCTCGAACTCAGTCCCCTGACGTGGATGCTCGATGCCGGTCCAACCGTCTGGGATCTCGAGGTCGTAGCGGGTGGGGGACTGCCCCAGACTCGGCATGCTCATCGGGCCTGCTTGCGCTTGGGCTGCATCTGATTCTTTGCGGTGACGGCGCGCCGAGCGGCGGAATAGCGGTCGGGGTGCCGGTATTCGGCGGGCAACAGCCATCGCGGGCGGCCCCACAGCGCCACGCTCAGCCAGAGCGCTCCAGCGACCGCAAACGCCGCAGCGATCGCGCCGAACAGCACGGCCTCATCGACCTGATCCTCCAGCGCGAACATCGCGAACGGCCCGAGCACGAGCAGCGAACCGAAGATCGTCTCCGTGCAGACGGCGCGGCGCACGTCGTCGTCATCACCTGTGCCTGAGCGAGACACGTCCGACCAGACCGTCGCGGTCGTCCAGCGGCGGGCGTCGGGGTCGTCCGGCAGCAACCCGCCGCGCCACCAGCCGATCGTTTGCCATGCGCGGTAGCCGACCAGCGGAAGCAGCGACCCGAAGATCACCGCCATCCCGATGTCGCCCGGAAAGACGAGGTACGTCAGGCCGATGGAGGCAGCCCAAAGCACCAAGCCGCCAAGGATGTAGGGACCGAAGATCTTGACGAACGACGAGAGCGCTCCGGGCCGCGGTTCGGGCGAGGCGGTCACAGCGCGGGTGACGGAGCCGCGCGACCGGGCTTCCATTCGCGTTTCGGCGGCTTGGGCGGAGGGGGCGCCTTCTTCTTTTCCTGCTGGTCGATCTTGTGGTTGAGGTAGGCGTTGGTCCCGATGCTGGCGGCCGCAGCGGTCGCTCCAAAGATGAACGGGCAGGCGGCGGCCCCCGCGCCCAAGGTGCTCACGGCTGCGCCCGCGCACACCGCACCACCGACAATGCCGATGGCCACGTCGACGCCAACGGCTGCCGTCGCAGCCAGGACCCGCTTGCGGATGGTTGCTGCCGATTCGCCCTTGTAGATACCGGTTGCCAGCGCGGTTACAGGTCCGAACGCCTTTCCGGCGGCTTTGCCGCCCCAGCCCAGCAGCTTCTTGCCGAGGCCGCTGCCAGCCTTCTTCCCCCAGGGTGTCTTCTCCCAGAGCTTCTTGCCGGTCTTGTCCCAGAGGTTGCCGCCGGTCTTCTTCGCGCTCTCGATGGCCTTCTGCTTGTAGTTCCAGCTGTCCATCTTCCGCAGCAGCTGGAGACGCGTCTTGCGGTCGGCGCGGTACTGCGCCTTCATGTCTTTCCAGGACGAGAACCGGTTGCGGTACCACTTCCCCAGGACACCCTTGGAGTTGTAGGCCTTGCGAATGTCGGCGTTGGAGCGGATGTTCCGCTCCTTCTTGAGGAGCTTGGAGTAGTTGTCGAGCGTGTTCATCCCGGTCTTGCCGGTGAACTTGCTCATCCACTTGGTCGCGTCCCACACCGAGATGCGCGAGGTGCCGCCGCCGGCATCCGCGGCCCGAGCCAAGGCGGCCCGTTGCCGGAGCGCCGGGCCTTGCCGGGCCGTGATCCCGGACGCGCGCCGAGAGAGCGTGGTCGCCCGCTCCATCGCGGCTACCGTCCGCCCAACGGTCTTGGGCTCGAGCCCTGCGAGCGAGACCGACGTGATCTGGCCCGTGACTTCGTCGATCGCAAGTGAACGCGCGGCGACGAGCGACGCGCTGCGGTCAAGGCCTACAGGATTGAGAGAGATCCCGGGGCGACTCATCGTGATGGCCTCGGCAAGCACTGGCCCGCGGCGCGTTCGGCCTCACGGTGTTTCCGTTCGGCCCGCTCTTCCTCTTCCCGCTTGCGGCGGTCCCAGTCGCGCTGCTTGCGGGCGAGTTCGCCGGACTCCTTGGCGAGGAGCTTCGCTTCGAGCGACAACGTGTGAGCGGCGGCCCGCGCACGGGACGACGCCTCTTCGAACTCGGCGTCCTGCGCGCTGCGGGCGGGGCCGATGAAGACCGACGGAGGCACCAGACCCGGAATCACGGCAGCCAGTTCGTCGAGACGAGACGCGTACGACGAAAGCTGGGCAGCGACAGCCTGCAGCGCCGCCGGCTCGCCTTTCGGACGAGGCTCCATCAGCGGGCGGCGCGCAAACGGCGACGGTGCAGTGCGGTTCTCGACACGGCGCGAAGCGTACCAGCCATGTCAACACTTACGGCTACTCCCGGCTGCGCAGCTGCCGTGTGCAATCACCCTGACGTGCTGTACTGCCTTTTGCGCCACTACGGCTACTCAACAAGTCGTAGTCCTTGCGGTACATGGCTGGCATGAGCAGCTTGGGCCAGTGCAGCACCTCCAGCGAGAGCCAGAGCAGGGCGAACGCGGCAGACGCCGCCATTGACGCGAGCCAAACCTCGGTCACCCAGAGATCACTTCCAAGCAACCAAAGGAGGCCTGCGTTGGCGAGCGGAAACACCACAAGCGCCTCGACGCACGCGCCGCGCCGAACTGAGAGATCGAGGGCGCGCTGCTCCGCCCAGCTCGGCACAGCGTCAGCCGGGTGGACCCGGTGTGTCCCACGCCAGAGGGTGGACGCCTCGAAGAGGTACCAGGCGCCTCCGGTGTAGAGCGCTCCTGCTCCGAGATACAAGATGACCGGCTCATCGGGGATCAGTAGGTAGGCCGCCGCCGTGAAGACGACGAAGCCGAGCACGACCAGCACGATGGAGATGCGAGCCTCCCAGAGGAACTCCTTGAGAAAGTCCCAACTACTGCTCGCGTACTCCGGCGGCTGGTAGGGATCGCGTTCGCCGCCGTCTGGTTGGGACGCGCTCATCGGACGCCTACAGGTCCGGCGGTTGCGTGCGGATACTCAGGCACGCACTGCATGTTGGAGGGGTAGCGGCGTGGGGGGTCCCACGAATTCGGCTTTCATCCTCCTGAAGCGGCGGCGCGTCCGAGGGCAGCCCGTTTCGGAGCGCCGGCCAGCTGCCGACGAGCTCGTCTCCAGGCCGACCGCGCCTTGAGGGCGAGGTCCGATCACGCGACGTGGCAGCGTCGCGCAGCGGCGGGTCCACGCGGGGTGAAGAACACCGGTGCAATGTAACTACTGACTTCACGTGCTGCAACCAGGTGAGAAGAACTGAGTGCACCACGCATTTTCCTTACTGCTGGCAGCAGGAAATTCTTGCTCGGGCGATCAGGCGCTCGGCCATCCGACGGCTTCTAAGTACCTCCTCCTCGCGGTGTCCGTCGTGGCCATCGCCGGAGGCTTCTACCTCGTGCTCCCGCCCGACGGGAGAATCACGTTCGCCGTACTCCTCGGGATCGTCGGCGGAGCCGTCGCCTACCGCGTGGTACTCGCCATCGGCTGGTGGCGGGGCAGCAGCGCTCCAACCGGAGAGGAGCGCGGGATGTTTGACTGGTCGAACATCAACCTGGCCGACGACGCATCGCGCCGAGGCGCCGTCGTCGAAGCGATCTTCGGCGTCTGCGTCTACGTCGTCATGGTGCTGGCGTTCGTGATCACCGATCCCAGCGGAGCTGAAGGCGCGATCTACTTGGCCCTCGTCGGCGTTGGCATTTCCGTCGTTTTGTGGATCAGTACTGCGGCGTTCGGTCGCCCGCGGATGCTGCTTCCTGCGTCCTTCCGGGGGCCTTCGGCGCAGCGCCGTACGCCGGCTGGCGATAGCCAGCGCCTGCCCTCTCGACGAGCCAAAAAGCGCGGCGCTTGACAAGACGGTCTGGGTTTTTGACCGAAGCTCGCCTGCTCGACCTCACCCGCCACGGGCCACGGCCGACCGATGGCGGACCGCCGGCCTCTCTTGCCGAGCTCGACGCGGGCGTTCACGAAGATCGTTGAAGCCGCCTGCACTGCCGCGGGCGAAGGCCTGTCAGTGCGCGCGCGGGCGTGCCCGCGCGACCACTGCCGCGTGCGCCGCCGATCTCCCCAGCAGCGGCGGGTCGACGTACTTCGCGCGGTCGGCGCAGACCACGTTGTCGTCGGGCACCGTGCCGTTGAAGTAGGCGATGACGCGCTTGTCGATGCAGCCGCCGTTGACGTCGTTGGCGAAGGCGGTGTGGCCGTCGCCGTTGAAGCTCATGAGGCGCGCGTTGCCGAGCTGCGTGCGGAGTGCGGAGGCGCCCTCGTAGGGCGTGCGCGGGTCGAACTTGGTGCCGATCACGACGATCGGCACGCGGCTGGGCGCAGCCGGGTAGGTCCAGGGTCCGGTGAAGCGGCCGGGTGCCTTGGGCCAGAAGGCGATGGCTTGGGACGCGCCCCAGTAGTCGTCGGGGAAGTCTGGCGCTGCGGCGCGCGCGGCCGCGACGTAGGCGTCGGTGATCTGCTCGGGGGCGACGGCGCGGTCGGCGCCGCTGTTGGCCAGCGAGCCGGCGATCATCGCCGCGTCTTGCTCGGCGAACCCGAAGAGGGTGAAGTACATGCCCGGCAGGTAGCCGCGGCCCTTGGCGATCGCGTGCAGGATCTCGCCGAGCGTCGGCCAGGTCGAGCGGGTCGCGATCAGCTCGCCGGCCATCATCCGCACATGCTCATCGGTCAGGCGCTTCAGTCCGGGCACGCCCTTGACCTTCAGCGGTTTGCTGCGGAGCTTCGCGATCAGCCGCCGGTAGGCCTCGAGCCCCGAGCCTTTGCCGATCCGGAAGGACTTGACCGACTGCACGTAGTCGAGGAAGCGCTCGAGCTGCAGCTGGTTTGCAGCTGCTGCCCGCAGGTCGGATTCGAGCGGGCGGTTGGCGTACTCGTCGGGATTGTCGGCGCCGTCGAGGACCATGTTGCCGACTGAGTCCGGGAAGAGCGCGGCATACGTCGCGCCGAGGAAAGCGCCGTAGGAGAAGCCGAAGAAGTCGAGCTTGGCCTGGCCGAGCGCGACGCGGATCTGCTCCATGTCGCGGGCGACGTCGGCGGTGCCGAGGAACGGCACGACGGCTCCGGTCTTCGCGACGCAGCTCGCGACAAACGGCTGCAGGTCGACGGCGACCGCAGCCGGCGTGAGGTCGGTCTGGCTCGTCGCGAGCGCCGCTGGAATCTTCTGGCACTGCGCCGCGGGGGTGCTGGCGCCGATGCCGCGCGGGTCGAAGCCGACCAGGTCATGACGGCGGTTGAGCCGCCTGAAGGCGCTCACGTCGGTCGCGGCGGACCGGATCATGTCGACCCCTGACCCGCCCGGGCCACCGGGGTTGAACAAGATCGGCCGGAGCTTGTCGCTCGGGCTCGTCGCGAGCTTGCGGATCATCTCGAGCTCGACGCGCGCACCCGTCGGCGCCGCGTAGTTCTGCGGCACCGACAGCGTCCCGCACTGGAACACCTCGTAGCAGCGCTGCCACGAGATCCGCTCAGCCCGCGGCTGCGGGATGGTGTCGGCCGCGGCCGCAGCGGCCGGCGCACCCAGGGCG
>JAEZDB010000002.1 GCA_023429855.1 Actinomycetes bacterium | reverse complement strand
GCTTGGCGGAGCTGGACCAGCGCCTCGGCGTGGCAGCCGGCCTCCGAGAGGATCGCGCCGAGGCGGGCCCGGTCCTCCGCGGCCATCACCGCCGAGGAACCCGCCTGCGCGAGCGCCTGCCGCCCGTGGCGCTCGGCCAGGGGCAGGTCGCCGTCGCGATACGCGAGCACGGTGACCTCACGGTGCAGACCAGCCCGCGCGCTCGCGGGCGCGGTAAGGAGCGCGGCTTCCAGGTGCGCCACGGCGTCGGCGGGTTCGCCCATGGCTTTGGCGACGGCGGCCAGCGCGTGATGGGCCTGCGCTGCCGCGTCGTCGGACGCGGCGTCCGCCAAGGCGGCGGCGAGGACGCGTCGCGCGCCGTCGCGGTCGCCGAGCAGGAGCAGCGCCCGTCCGGTGAGGCGTCGCGCCGCCGGGTCGCTCAGCTGCTCGGCTGCGGCGAGCGCGGCCACAGCATCACCCTTTGCGAGCGCGGCGGCAGCGGCCGGGTGTGCGCGCTCGGCCTCGAGGTCGGGGAATGACATGCCATCAGCGTGAACGGCGGCAGGCCCGACGGCATGAGGGATCACCCCCCAGATCCGACAGCAGGCGCGTCGGCACCCGCGCGGCCGACCGAAACGCCCGAGAACCCGGGGTTCTGCGTCTCGAATACCAGCGGTCTTTTCGAATCTGGGGGTACGAAACCCGATCCCCCAGGCCACGAATTGAGGGCCGCTCCCCCATGCGGCAGGGGGTGCCTGAGCCGCAGCATGGCGATCACCGCAGCAACCACCACGGACTGCGAACAACCACTCCGCAAGGGACTCAGACCATGTCATTCATCAACCGCCTCTCCACCACGAACGCCGGCCGCGTGATCGCCGGCGGCGCGATCGTCCTCGCGCTCGGCGGCGGCACCGCCACCGCCGCGTCGACGCTCATCTCCTCCAAGGACGTGAAGAACAACTCGCTCACCGGGACCGACATCAAGAACGGCTCGATCGGTGCAGGCGAGCTCACGAAGAGCGCCAAGGCTTCGCTGGCCGGCAAGACCGGGCCGGCGGGCCCGACCGGACCAGCGGGCCCGGCAGGTCCGGCCGGCCTGACCGGCGCCCAGGGCGCCCAGGGCCCGCAAGGCCCGAAGGGCGACCAGGGCGAGAAGGGTGCCAAGGGCGACCGCGGCCCCAGCTCCGCGACCGGCGTAAGCGTCGCCGGCGAGCAGGCGATCACCACCACCGCCGAAGTGCTCGGCGGCACGGTCCCCGCCGGCTCCTACGTGTTCCAGGGCAAGCTGACGCTGCGCTCGATCAACGGCTCCTCCGGCGAGCCGACCTGCGAGCTCTTCGTGATGCGCGGCGACCTGGCCGAGACGATCGACACCGTCGACAACCTCGAGCTCACGGGCACCGGAACGGCCGGCGACGGCCGCGAGTACGTCCTGATGGGCACCGCCAAGGTCGACCTGCCGAGCAACGGCTACGGCATCCGCTGCACGACCGACGGCGCCCAGGACCTCACCGCCTCCGACCGCACCCTGATCGCCACGCAGGTGGACGCCTTGAACTAAGCCCTCGACTTCTCCCACACACCCAACTCCCCACAACGGCTCGGCGCTCCCCCTCGGCGCCGAGCCTCCCCACACGGCTCGGCACTTCCCCACGGCGCCGAGCCTCCTTCCCCACACCGGCTCGGCGCTCCCCCACGGCGCGGGCCACCCCCACCGGCTCGGCGCACCCCACGGCGCCGGGCCGATGGGGGATCGCGTTTGAAGTGGCCCCATCCGCCAGCTCAAACGCGATCCCATGCGCGACCGCGCGTGAAGCCAGCGCTACCCGCCGATCGTCGCGCAGAGTTACCGCAACGCCGCGAGCCCAGGACGAAGCACGAACGGGGGAGATTTCCGACCGAGGCTAACCTTCGCCCCACGCAAAGCGAACCGGCCGAAACCGCCCGTTTCGCTAGACCACGCCGAAGCCTCAGTCGTGGCCCGGGCAGCGTGCTTTGCCGGCGCCGGCGCAGTCCTCGCACACGACGACGCGCTCGCGGCAGCCTTCGTCTTCGCAGCGGTCCATCCGATTGGTCGCCGCGGCGCAGTGGATGCAGCTGCCAACGAGGAGCGGCGCGGCGCCGTAGTCGAGGCTCGTGCGTTTGTCGAACACGTAGAGCGAACCCGACCAGAGGCCCGCGTTGCCGTAGCGCTCGGCGTAGCGCACGATGCCGCCGTCGAGCTGGTAGACGTCCTCGAAGCCGCGGTTCTTCATGAGCACCGTCAGCACCTCGCAGCGAATCCCGCCGGTGCAGTAGGTCACGACGGGTTTGTCTTTGAGGTGGTCGAAGGCGCCGGACTCGAGCTGCTCGAGCAGGTCGGTCGTCGTAGCGGCGTCGGGCACGACCGCGCCGTCGAAGCGCCCGATCTGCGCTTCGAAGGCGTTGCGGCCGTCGAGGAAGACCACGTCGTCGCCGCGGCGGTCGACGAGGTCGTGCAGGTCCTTGGGCTGCAGGTGGGTGCCGCCGCCGACCACGCCGCGCTCGTCGACGACGATCTCGTCTGGCACCCCGAATGTGACGAGCTCGTCGCGGGCCTTCACCGAGAGCCGCGGAAAGTCGACCGACTCACGGAAGCCCGAGGGACCGGGCTCGTCGGTGAGGCCGCTGCCGCTGCTCCACTTCACATCGGCGTTGCGGAAGCCGCGGTACTCGCGCAGGGCCCGCGTGTAGCGCTTGAGCGCGTCCATCTCGCCGCCGACCGTCGCGTTGATGCCGTGCGGCGACACGATGATCCGCCCGCGGAGCCCGAGCGAGCGGCACAGGTCGAGCTGCCACACCCGGATCGCGTCTGGATCCGGCAGCGGCGTGAACACGTAGAACAGGAGGATCTTCGGCAGCGCCACCCGCGAATGGTCGCAGAGGCGAGTAGAACGCCGTCACGCGAGGTTCCGACCGTAGCCCTGCTGCACATAGGCAGGACACCGCCGCAAACCTGCAGCAGGGCGTCGCGCTAACGGCGACTCGAGCGACGGCTAGGGTGGCCCCATGAGCGGGGAGCTGGTGTTGGTGACGGGAGGCTCGGGCTTCGTGGGGGCGCATTGCATCCTTGCGCTGCTCGAGCGGGGCTACCGCGTGCGCACGACCGTCCGGCACGCGGGCCGCGACGACACCGTGCGCGCGATGCTGGGCGTCGGGGGCGCCGACCCGGGCGACGCGCTGGAGTTCGCGTTTGCGGATCTGGAGTCCGACGACGGCTGGGCCGCTGCGGCCGAGGGCTGTAGCTACGTGCTTCATGTGGCGTCGCCGTTCCCGCCGGCTGCGCCGAAGCACGAGGACGAGCTGATCGTGCCCGCGCGCGACGGCGCTCTGCGCGTACTGAGGGCTGCACACCAGGCGGGCGCGCAGCGCGTCGTGCTCACCTCGTCGTTTGCCGCGATCGGCTACGGCCACCCGCCGACCAACAGGACGTTCGACGAGGACGACTGGACCGACGTGAACGGCCGCGACTGCTCGGCCTACGTGAAGTCCAAGACGCTTGCCGAGCAGGCGGCCTGGGACTACGTGCGGTCGAGGGAGAACGCGCCCGAGCTCGCGGTCGTCAACCCGGTCGCGATCCTCGGACCTGTCCTGGGCCCCGACCGGTCGACGTCGATCGAGCTGGTCCAGCGCCTGCTCGACGGCCAGCTGCCGGGTGCGCCGCAGCTGTCGTACGGGATCGTCGACGTGCGCGACGTCGCCGATCTGCACCTGCGAGCGATGACCGACCCGGCCGCCGCCGGCGAACGCTTCCTGGCGACGACCGGCGGCACGACGTCGATGCACGAGGTCGCGCTGATCCTCAAGGGGCGGCTTGGGCAGTCGGCGCGGCGCGTCCCGACCCGCACCCTGCCGAACTGGCCGATCCGACTCGCAGCCGTCTTCATGCGCGACCTCAGGCAGATCGCCCCGGAGCTCGGCATGAAGAAGCCCGGCACGAACGAGAAAGCCAGGACGATGCTCGGCTGGTCGCCGCGCTCCGCCGAGGACGCGATCGTCGCGACCGCCGAGAGCCTGCAGCGGCTCGGGCTGGTGAAGCCCGCCTGAGCGGGGCCGACCGGCGCGACCGGCTTGGCGCTCGCCGGCGGCGCCGCGCGCTTCAGCCGTGGCGGAGGCCGCCGAAGACGAGGTCCATCAGCCGCTTCGCGCGGACCGGGAACTGCTCGTCGTCGGGCATGCTCCACAGTCCGCCGAAGGCGCGGAGCAGGTCTTCGCCGTCGGCGTCAGAGTTGACGGTGCCGGCGTCGCGGCCAGCGGCGATGAGCTTGTCCATCGACTCCACGAGGACCGCCCGCGGGTCGACGGTGATGTCGCCGCTCTCGCGCGCCGCCTTGAGCGCCTCGCCGAGACCGCGCTTCGTGGTCGCGTATTCGAGGAACCGGGCGCCCCAGGCATCAAGCGCCGCGTCGGGCGTTAGCGTCGCGAGGTACTCGTCGACCGACGCGCCGAGCGCATCAAGCTCGCTGGAGTAGACGGCGGCGACCAGCGAATCGCGCGTCGGGAAGTGCCGATAGAGCGTTGCCACGCCAACTCCGGCTCGCCGAGCGACCTCGTTGAGCGAGGCATCCGGGCCATCCTGAGCGAACTGAAAACGTGCAGCTTCCAGGACTTTCTGGCGGTTGGCCTGGGCGTCGGCCCGGGGCTTCTTGTCGCTGGTCGTGCTCATTTAAGTGGAACGGCGCTCCGTTTACGCGCTAGTGTCGATCTCGAAAGCGGAACAGTGCTCCGTTTGATTCTAGCGGCAGCTCCGCCGCAAGCGTCTTCATGAGAAGGGATCCCGACATGAGCAAAGTCTGGTTCATCACCGGCACGTCAAAGGGCTTCGGCCGCGTGTGGGCGCAGGCCGCCCTGGAGCGCGGCGACAAGGTCGCCGCCACGGCGCGCGATACCACCACGCTGGCCCCGTTGGTCGAGCAGTTCGGCACCGAGGCCGTCCTGCCGATCCGCCTCGACGTGACCGACAAAGCCGCCGTCGACGCCGCGATCGCCGAGGCGCACGGCTACTTCGGCCGCCTCGACGTGGTCGTCAACAACGCGGGCTACGGCCTGTTCGGCATGGTCGAGGAGGCCAGCGAGGCCGAGGCCCGCGCGCAGCTCGAGACGAACGTCTTCGGCGCGCTGTGGGTCACGCAGGCCGCGCTGCCCTACCTGCGCGAGCAGGGCCGCGGCCACATCCTGCAGGTCTCGTCGATCGGCGGCGTCAACGCGTTCCCGATGATCGGCCTCTACCACGCGTCGAAGTGGGCGCTCGAGGGGCTCAGCCAAGCGCTCGCCGCCGAGGTCAAGCCGTTCGGCATCGACGTGACCATCATCGAGCCGGCCGGCTACGACACCGACTGGGGCGGGCCCTCGTCGGTGCACGCCACCCCGATCGACGCCTACGGCGAGGTCCGCGAGCGCGTGCTCGCCTGGCGGCAGGAGCGCGCGTCGATCGCCGGCGACCCGAACGCCACGCCCGAGGCGATCTTCGCGGTGGTCGACGCCGACGAGCCGCCGCTGCGGCTGTTCCTCGGCGAGGTCGGCCTACCGATGACCCGCGCGGAGTACGCGAGGCGCATCGAGGAGTGGGAGCAGTGGGACCACGTCGCCGCGGCCGCGCAAGGACGCACGAACGAGGTGGCGGCATGACTGCCGTCGCCACTCCCACTAGCCGGACCTCCGGACCCGGCGGCACGCGTGGCCCGAGCGCCAACTGGAGCGGCTGGCTCGGCTACGCCCCGCAGGCGCGCGGCCCGGCAGAGCGCCGGGCC
>JAEZDB010000493.1 GCA_023429855.1 Actinomycetes bacterium | reverse complement strand
GCCCACCGCAGTCGCGGCCTCGGCGAACGCCGCGACCTCGAACGGTTCGCGCAACGGCGAACGTCGGGCGCCGATTGCCGGGCCGCGCCCGCCGAGCGGACGCCACGAGGTGTCGACGTCGATGCAGAGCGGGATCTCGACACCGGCCGCGGTGGCGGCGGCGGCGACGATCGCAACCTGCTCGAGGCCGTCGACCATCGGACGCACCACGTGGCCTGGGTGGTCCTTGAGGAAGGCAGCGAGGTCGGCGAAGGCCGCAGCGTCGACGCTCGGATAGGCGATGAGGACGTCGGTGACGCCGTGGCCGGCGAGGTGCAGCGCCTCGCGGACGGTGAACGCCATAGCGCCGCGGATCCGCGGGTCAAGCCCGAAGGCGTGGTCGATCATCGCCGTGCAGCGCACCGACTTCGACGCGACGCGGATCGGCAGCGACCCGGCCTGCTCGAGCAGCATGGCGCCGTTGGCCTCGAACGCGTCGAGGTCGACGTAGGCGAGCGGGGCCGTCTGGTCGGCGAGCGCGGTGAGGTGGTCGGTGCACCGCGCGGGCAGCGCGGCGAGTGGATCCGTCATGCGCGCTCCGCCGGCGGCGGTCCGAGCACCCGGCGCACGTAGTCGTTGGTAAACAGGCCGTGCGGGTCGAGCTCGCCGCGGGCCGCCTGGAACGCGTCCCAGCCCGGGTAGCGCGGCGCGAGCGTTGCAGCCGTCTGGAAGTGGCGCTTGCCCCAATGCGGGCGGCCGTCGTAGCGGTCCATGATCGCCTCGACCGCGCGGAAGTACGACTCGTAGGGCATCGGCGCGAACTGGTGCACGGCGATGTACGCGGTGTCGCGGCCGGAGGCGGTAGACAGCAGCGCGTCGTCGGCAGCGGTCGTGCGAACCTAGATCGGGAAGGTCACGCCGACCTGCTGCTCTTCGATCATCGCGAGCACCTCGCGCAGCGCGGAGGCGACCTGCGCCCGCGGGATGGCGTACTCCATCTCCGTGAAGCGGACCCGCCGCTCGGTCGCGAACACGCGGTGGCTGTGGTCGGTGCGCACGTCGCGCGAGAGCAGGCGGGTCATCGTGCGCGACAGCTGCGGGGCACGCCCGGGGAAGCGCCGCCCCGCGTGAGAGAAGGCGGCGAGCCCGCGGTTCGCGATGAGGTCGTCGACGAGCCACTTGCGCCAGGCGGGGAGCGGCGCCGGTGCGTCGTCGGTGCGGTCGCTCGCGAAGGAGAGCGCCGTCTCGGAATAGGGGAACGCGTAGAACTCGTAGTGGTCGTGGGCGGCGCTGAGCTCGTGGAACCCGTCGAGGACCTCGTTGAGCGGGCGCGGCTCCTCGACCTTGCGGAGGCGGAACGCAGGCACGGTCTGGATGGTCAGCTCCGTGATCACGCCGAGCGCGCCGACGCTGACACGAGCCGCGCGGAGCAGCTCGCCGCTGAGGCCCGCGTCGGCCGTGAGCTCGCGCACGGTGCCATCGGCGAGGGCGATCCGGCACCCGACGACGTTGGCCGACAGGTTGCGGAACTTCGCGCCCGTGCCGTGGGTGGCGGTCGCGAGGGCGCCAGCGATCGTCTGCCGGTCGATGTCGCCTTGGTTCTCGAGCGCGAGGCCGTGCTCGTGGAGCGCGGGCCCGAGCTGATGGAGCGGCATACCGGCCTGTACGCGCACGAGGCCCGAGGACCGGTCGACATCGACGAGCTGGGCGAGGTGGCGCAGGTCGACGTGCATGCCGTCGGTCAGGCAGGTGTCGGTGAAGGAGTGGCCGGAGCCGATCGGGCGCACGGTCATGCCGGCATCGCCGGCTCGGGCGATCGCCTCGGTCAGCTCGCGCTCGCTGTAGGGCGTGGCGACCTCGGCGGGCGAGCAGTGCTGCTGCCCGGCCCAGTTCGACCAGGTCGGGCGCGCGGTGGAAGCAGGAGGAGCGGGGCGGGTCACGCGAGGAAGATCATGGTGGCGGTGCGCGCCCGGGCGCGCGCAAGTGCTCACAAGCGTAGTCCAAGGCTGGACATATGTCCAAGGTTCTGGACGGGTCGCGGCTGGGCAGCGGCGCCGCAGTCGCCACGCTCGCCCGTCGCGCTGCGCAGCTCCGAGGGTACGGTCTCGCCATGCAGCTGGATCTCTACGGCGCGTTCCGCAAGGCAAGCCGCGTACCGCTCGGGCGCACGGCCGTGTCGGTCGGCTACCGCGCCGCCGCGCCCTACTTTCTCACGGCGCCGATGCACCTGCAGGAGGTCGAGCCTGGCCGGGCCGTCGCGACGATGCGGCACGTCCCGTGGGTGCGCAACCACCTCGGCGGCGTCCACGCGATCGCGCTCTGCAACCTCGCGGAGTACGCGATGGGCGCGACCGCCGAGGCAACGATCCCGGCCGAGACGCACCGCTGGATCCCCCGTGGGATGACCGTCGACTACCTCGCCCGCGCGAAGGGCCGCATGACCGCCACCACCACCCTCGAGCTGCCGGCCGGCGGCCTCGGCGACCGCCAGGAGCTGCCCGTGGCGATCTCGATCCGCGACGACCACGGCACCGAGGTCTGCGCCGCGGCGATCACGATCTGGGTGACCGCGCGCTAAGGCGCCGTCGCCGGGGCCGACCTGTGAAGACGCTGTGACCCACCTGGGCGCAGCCGCGGCCCAGACGCGTGCGCCGCGTAGGGTGGCGAGTCGTGCCGGCGCCCACTCCCGCTGCCCATGCGCCGCTGGCGCCGCCGCCCACCCTCAGGCGGATCGCGCGCGAGTGGACGAGGATCGGTGTGCTCGGATTCGGTGGGCCGCCGGCGCACATCGTGATGCTGCGCGACCTGGTCGTCCGGCGCGAGCGGTGGATCGACGCCGCGCGGTTCGAGGACGCCGTTGCCGCGACGGGGTTGCTGCCGGGCCCGGCGTCGACGCAGCTCGCGATCTTCTGCGCCGGCGCGCTCGGCGGTCGGCGCGGTGCGTTCGTCGGTGCGGCGGGCTTCATTCTGCCGGGGCTGATCGCCGTCGTCGCGTTGTCGGCGGTGCTGCTGCGCGAGGGCGCGCCAACGTGGGTCCTGGCGATCGGCGCGGGCGCTGGGGCGGCGGTCCCCTCGATTGCGATCTTCGCTGGCGCCCAGCTGCTGCCCGACAGCCGCAAGCGGGCCGCTGCCGCGCCAGGTGGGGCGCAGGTGCGCTGGGGCGTATGGGTGGCCGCCGGCGTGCTCGGCGCAGCGTTCGTCGGTCCGGCGGTCGTGCTCGTGCTCCTGGGCTGCGGTGCGATCGAACTGGCCTGGTGTGCCCGCGTGCGACGCCACACGGCCTCGCACGACCAGGGCG
>JAEZDB010000096.1 GCA_023429855.1 Actinomycetes bacterium | reverse complement strand
GGAGCGGGAGGAGTGGCCGTCGATGCGGCTCGTCTACCGGCACTTCCGCAGCTGGCAGGCGGCCTGCGATGCGGCGGGCGTCCGGCCGCGTCGGCGGGCGAACCCGAGCGGTACGGTCGCGAGCCGGATCGCCTACGCGCGACGCCGAGCTGCCGAGGGCGTCTCGACCTCCGTGATCGCCTCAGAGCTGGGCGTCGCCGACCCGACGGCGTGGCGCTACCTGCGTGCCACGGACTGCAAGAGCTGCGGCGAGCCCGTGGCTTCGGCCCGAGATTTCTGCGTCGCGTGCGCCGCCCAGCGCTCCGCGAAGCCCCGCTGGACCGAGCAAGACGTGATCGCCGCCGCCGCGGCGTGGCGTGAGGAGACCGGTGCGCTGCCGAAGGCGCACGACTGGCTCCCGGGCGGCGAGCGGTACGACCGCGAGCCTGAACGCTGGCCGACCGCCGGCGCCGTCCGCGTGACGATCGGCGGTTTCCAGGAGCTGCGTGCGGCGTTCGGCGAGCGCCCGCACAACCCGCCGTGGACGGCGGAGCTGATGCTGGCGGCCCTGCGCAGCTTCGCCGCCGCGCACGGCTGCGCCCCGCAGCAGACCGAGCTGGCCGGAAGCGACGGCAAATACCCGACCGCCTCGACGCTCGCGGCGACCTTCGGCAGCTTCGACGCCGCCGTCGAGGCCGCCGGCCTCACACCCCGCTCGCGGTTCCGCCGCTGGGACCGCGACCGCATCCTCTGGGCGCTTCGCGCCTTCGAGCGCGAGCACGGCCGCCCGCCGAAGCGCACCGAGTGGCGCCGCGGCACGGTCGACCACCCGTCGGACGTGACCGTCGTGAAGCGCTTCGGCAGCTGGGACGCGGCGCTTGCGGCGGCAACAGCGGGCAAAGACTGAGGGACGAACACCAGCAAGACGCGAGCGCAAAGGTGCTAATCGCCCTCTGATTTGGCAGATTTGGGAAGTGGTGTTGGCACTTCCGGAGACGCGGACCTAAACCACCGGAGCGCGCGTTACATCGTGCGGGGCGCGTGATCGATCTCCTGCAGCGCGCCATGCGCACGCAAGCGTCGATTGCCTCCAGCGTCGACCCTTCAAGCACCCCGGACTCCGCTTCAGCGAGCGCGCCCACGGGCACGGAGCACGAACAGCGGTGGCGCGAACAGCCGCACCTACGCCGCTGCCACTCCGGTTGCATTCGCGCGCACGCGGTCCAAGACCGCACCAAGCTCGATGATCTCGGCCTCGTTGAACAGGTCCTCGGGGCCCCCAGGGGCAATCTCGGAGAACGGCGAGTCGTAGAGCAGACCGCGTTCGACGACGCCGTTCTTCGTGAGGTGTTCGACGATCTCGTCCAGGAAGGTGAGCTGGTCGGCGGTCAGCGTCTTGCCGGCGATGAACTCGTTGATCGCCGCGCTCGCGGCCGGTCGGTCCATTCCGATGAGGCCGCGGATGAAGAGGCCGAGGCCCTTGGCGTCTTCTGCCGCACGCCGAAGGTCAGAGCGACTGCCGACGCCCGCGGCGAGCAGGATGTCCCTCAGCTGCTTCAGGTCCGTTTCGGTGAGCGGCTCGTTGCGGCGCAACTTGACGATGGTCAGGTTGTCTTCGTGGGCGCGCAGAAAGGCTCGCGTCTTCTCGCGGAAGCGAGTGAAGTCCGATATCCCTGGCAGACCGGGCATCGGGACCTCCTTCACCTCCCCGAGGTCGTCGACGAAGTCGGTGAAGACCGTGGCGCGCTGCGAACGCTCGATCAGCCGGGCAAGCCCGCGGATCCGTTTGCGCGCCCGCTCGAGCATGACGGCGGTCACGTCAACCCACCATTCGTCGCTGGCGAGTTCGCTCAGCGTCTCCTCCTGCGCCGCGATCGCCGGGATGCTCGTCTGCTCGAGCAAGGCACCCGCGATCTGCTGCACTTGGGAGCGGCGCTTGTCGTCGGCCGGCTCAGGATCGAAGGTGCCGCGCTGCAAGTTGAGCATCAGAAGGTCGACGCGCGATGCCGCTTCGTCGCGCTCCACCGCTCCGGTAGGCAGCGGCGCAAGCTGCTCCTTCAAGTCCAGTGCATCCTCCGGCCCGAGCTTCGACCAACGCGCGCGCTCACGGTATTCCTCGACCTTCCGGCGGTGCGGGCGCACCAAGAAGTTGTCGAGGTTCATCCCATCGATCGCGCCGTAGAGCGCGTGGGCGGCGCCCCAGCGCAGTTCACGCACATCGCTCGGCTCTTCCGGGGGAACCTGGTCGACCCTCGGGACGTCACCCCTCTCGTCGTCGGACTCGCGGTCGCCCACTGCCAAGCTGGCCTCAGCGACGTGCCGGTCGATCGCTTCGATCAAGTCGACGCGCGCGTCGAAGATCCGCTGGCGAAGCGGTCGTGAGAGCGCAGTATCGGCCTCTTTGAGCTTCGAACTGAAGAACTCGAGGTTGCCGCAGATGTCGAAGACGAGGAAGTCGGTCTTGTCGGCTCCAGGACCGTAGAGCTCGGGGCACTTGCGGGTGCCGCGACCGATCATCTGCCAGAACTTCGTCGACGACCGGACGATCTTGAAGAAGACGAGGTTCACCACCTCGGGGACGTCGATGCCGGTGTCGAGCATGTCGACGGAGATCGCGATATGCGGCGGCTCGTCCTTGCGGGAGAACTGGTCGATCAGGTCTTGGGCGTGCTCGACGCGGTGCGTGATGATGCGCGCGAACGAGCCCTTGTACTCGGGGTAGTTCGCGTCGAAGCGCTCGGCAATGAACTCTGCGTGGGCTTGGTTCTTGGCGAAGATGATCGTCTTGCCGAGCCGGTCGCCGCCGGCGACGCGGTGCCCGTTGACCATCAGCACCTCGAGGACCTTGTCGACCGTGTCTTTGTTGAAGAACGTCCGGTTCACGTCGGCCGACGTCACCTCGTCCGGAACGAGCCCGTCGTCGTCCCATTCCAGCTCGTCCCAGCGCTCGCGCTCCTCGGGCGTGAGGTCGATGTAGCGCGCGCCTTCCCGAGGGAACTTGAGCGGCACGTTGAACGCGCGCGGCGGCACAAGGTGTCCCTGGTCGACGGCTTCGTCAAGTCCGTACTGATCGGTCGGAACGCCTGACTCGATCCCGAAGACGCGGTACGTGTCGCGGTGCACCTCGTCGCGTGGCGTTGCCGTGAGGCCGACGAGCAGCGAGTCGAAGTAGCCGAAGATCGCGCCGTAACGCTGGTACACCGATCGGTGGGCTTCGTCGACGATGACGAGGTCGAACGCTCCTGGCCCGAAGCGTCGTTCGACGCCGGCACCCGCGTCGATCAGGTTCATGATCGTCGGGTAGGTCGAGACAAAGACGCGCCCCTCCTGCTCCCTCTCACGCACGTCGAGCAAGTTGACCGTTGTCACGCTCGGGAGATGCGTGCGGAATGCATTCGCGGCCTGCTTCACCAGCGCCTGACGGTCGGCGAGGAAGAGCGCTCGCTTGACGAGCCCAGCCTTCATGAGCACGTCGACGAGCGCGATCACCGTCCGGGTCTTGCCGGAGCCGGTCGCCATCACGAGTAGGGCGCCGCGCTGCTGCTGCTCAAACGCCTCGCAGACGCGCCGGATCGCGCGCTGCTGGTAGTCGCGGTTCACGATCGACGAGTTGATCTCGATCTCGTCGAGCGGGTGAGCGGCGCTGCGGCGCAGCACGAGCGTGGCGAGCTCGGCCCGCGTGTAGAACCCGGCGACCTTGCGCGGCGCGTACCACGTGTCGTCCCACAGCCAGTGGTCGTAGCCGTTGGTGTAGAAGATCACCGGCCGTTGACCGAACTTGCGCTCGAGTGCGTCGGCGTAGAGCTTGGCCTGCTGCTGGCCCTCCTGGGCCGAGCGCTTTGTGCGCTTCGCCTCGACGAGGCCAAGCGGCTTGCCGTCGGCGCCCCACAGCACGTAGTCGACGTAGCCTTTGCCGGTGCCTTCGCCGCGCTGGCGCGGCATGTCGTCGACCTCGACCTCGGTCGCGCCGTCGGCGCCAGGGTCCCACCCGGCTTCGAGGAGGAGCACGTCGATCTGCTCGTCGCGGGTGGCGGCTTCGTCCCACTCGTGGTCCGGGGCGACGCGCGCGTCGTTGGCCGCTTTGATCGCGGCAAGCTCTGCCCGCAGGCGCTCAAGCTCGGCCTGGCGCTCTTCGCTCTGCTGGAGTGCGCGCTTCAGTTCCGCTTCTCGCTCGTCCTGCGCCTGCTGGGCCGCGCGGAGCTGATCGATCGAAGCTTGCCGTCTTGCGGCCCGCTCCTCGGCGCTGAGCGGGCGAGGGATCAGCGCTGCGTCGAACGTTGCGGCGTCTTGGAGCGCCTCGCGGTTCGTTCCGTAGGAGCGGGCCACCCAGTAGAGGACATGGAACAGCTCACGCACGACAGCCAGCGACGCCCGCTCGTTGACGCGAACCTTTCCGTCATGCGCGGCGCGGTTGCCGTGCCGCCGGATCAGGTCGGCCTTCTCCTGCACCGTGCGGCCGACGAGCGCAATGAACGTCGGCTCCGAGAGCCGGGCCGCGAGGTCGCTGCGGTACGGCTCGGTCAGGTCTGCCGAGATCTCGTAGAGCCAGCGGACGACCTCCTCCAGCGTGATCCGCGCCTCGACGCACGCCGCCCGCGGATCGAAGAAGACGCGCCGCTCAGCCTCCAGCGCGCGGCGATAGAAGTCGCCGCCGAACTCGTCGCGCAGAAACGCGAAGTTCGTCTTGGGGGCTGGAGTCTCAGCCGACATTGGTCAGTTCTGCTGGGAGCGGCGAGTCGAAGAGGTCACCGCGGAAGGCGCGCTGCTGGAGGGAGGCGAACAGAGATTCGAGGGCGATGTAGTGACGCTGGGAAGCGTCGCGTGTAGTTTCGATTCGTCGCACAGCGGACTCGAACTCCTCCTGCACCGCCAACGGAGGAACGGGAATCACATGGTTCCGAACCTTGTCTTGACTGAGGTTCGGCTGCGCGCCGCCGGCCCGGGTGGCCAACAAGCTTCGCATCGAGTTGCGCAACGCGTGAACCAGCCAAGTCGCTTTCAGAGCTGGGCCGGGATTGAGCGCACAGATGGCTTGATTTGTCGAAGCGGAGATTCCGAGTTGGGCTACCACTCCCGCCGTAGCCCCATACATCGCGACGAGCACGGTCCCAGCGGGCAGTACTTTCGCGCTTGAAGACTCAAGCCCCTGACGGGTCAGCGTTTCCTGGGTGCTTAGAACCAACGGATCGTGAAGCTCCCCGGACTTGACCCACGGGATCTCACCGCCATAGTTCTCAGTCACGCTCCGGTCGGGCGTTCCGCCGCTACTTGTGGCGCATAGGTCGCCTATCCTTGCCGTCTCCCATGGCGACGAAGCTTCGTCGCCGACCAGCTCGGCGAAGATCGAACGCATCAACTCATCCAGACCGGCAAGAGTCGTTCGACGTTTTGTGCGCAGGGCGTCGGCGCGATCGAGCACGGCCGCGATCCGCCGCTGCTCGTCGAGCGGCGGGAGTGGGATCTCGATCCGCTCCACGACTCGCTTCGAGACCTCTTTGAAGGTTGCCCCAGAACCGAGATCCTCGATTTGAGATCGATGCCCGCGCAGCCACCGCAGCAGGTAGCGAGCGTGAAGCCTACCGGCGTCAGGGACAAGGCTCTTGAAACCCTGGTTGGTAGCCATCGGCGCTACTGTGATCGCCGTGTGACCGATCGGTGCTCGAGAGCTCAACAAAACAGAACCGGCCGGAAGGACTCGGGCACCACAGCTGGCGAGCCCAGCGCTGGTGAGCGACCGCTCGGTGGCCCCAATTGAAATGCCGTCGAGGCCGCTGAGTTCCTTCGGGGTGACCCACAAGATGTCTCCGCCCCAGAAATCGGGCACTCCGCTCTTTGGGGTCGACCCGGAAACGACCTCGCACACAGAGCCGAGGGGCTGACTCTCCCACCGACTCACGAGAGCGCCTCGCGCAGCTCGCTCAAGCCCATCTGGATCTCCGCTTCGAGCCGGTCGAGGTCGTCGAGGATCTCCTTTGGCGCGCGATGCTCAATTTCGTCATAGACGATCTCCTTGTAGCGGCCGATGCTCAGGTCGTAGTCCTGGTCGCGGATCTCGCTGACAGGCACGCTGAAGCTCTGCTCGGTGCGCGCGCGATCGCGCTCGCCGCCGTCGCGGAACGCCGTCCACCGGGCGAGGGCATCGGGCAGGTTGTTCTTGGCGTGCTGCTCGTCAGATAGCGGCGACGCCGGGCGCGTGCCGAGCAGCCGTTCGTCGAGCTGCGGCGTGCGCTTGTCGTCAAGGCTGAAGCCGTCGGCGGCGAGGTCGTAGAACCACACGTCGTCGGTGCCGCCGGAGTCGGTACGGGTGAAAAAGACGATGGCGGTCGACACGCCGGCGTACGGCTTGAAGACGCCCGCGGGCAGCTTGACGACGGCGTCGAGCTTGTGGTCGTCGACGATCGTTTTGCGCAGCGTCTTGTGGGCCTTGCTGGAGCCGAACATCACGCCGTCGGGCACGATCACCGCCGCCTGGCCACCCGGCTTCAGCAGCCGCAGGAAGAGCGCGAGAAACAGCAGCTCCGTCTTCTTCGTCTTGACGACGCGCTGCAGCTCTTTCGACGTCGACTCATAGTCGAGGCTGCCCGTAAACGGCGGGTTGGCGAGGATCAGCGAGTAGAGGCCCGATTCGTCACTGGCGCCCTCGCCGAGCGAGTCGCGGTAGCGGATGTCGGGCTGCTCGACGCCGTGGAGCAGCATGTTCATCGAGCCGATCCGCAGCATCGTCGAGTCGAAGTCGTAGCCGTGGAACATGCTGTTGTGGAAGTGGTCCTTCTGCAGCGGATCCCGCAGAAGGTCGGGGTGCTCGCGGCGCAGGTGTTCAGCTGCGGCGACGAGGAAGCCAGCGGTTCCGCAGGCCGGATCGCAGATCTCGTCGTCGGGGCCCGGCGCCGTCATCGCGACCATCAGGTCGATGATGTGGCGCGGCGTGCGGAACTGGCCGTTCTGGCCCGACGTCGCGATCTTCGACAGCATGTACTCGTAGAGGTCGCCGCCGGTGTCGCGCTCCATCGTCGGGAGGTCATCGATCATCTGCACGACGCGGTCGAGCAACGCCGGCGTCGGCACCGTGAAGCGCGCGTCCTTCATGTGCGCGGAGTACGTCGATCCGTCGCCGCCCAGCTGCTGCAACCACGGGAACACCTGCTGGGAGACGGTGTCAAACATCGACTGGGGATCCAGCTCCTTGAAGCGCGACCAGCGCACCTGCTCCAGCGGCCGTCCCTCGGCATCTGAACCACGGGGGTAGCTCACGAGGTCGACCTCGGTCCCCGTAGCGTTCGCTTTGCGCTCCGCCCGCGTGAACTCCGTGTCGATCCGCTGCAAGAACAGCAGGTACGTGATCTGCTCGATCACCTCAAGCGGGTTGGAGATCCCGCCTGACCAGAAGGCGTCCCAAACGCGATCGATCTTGGACTTCAGCTCGCCGGTGATCACGGGCGGATCCTATGGATTGAGGACCGGCTGGTCATCCGTTCCAAGACGGAAACTTCTGGAGTCGCTCGGCGGCGAGCCGCTTGGTTTCTGGCTCGAAGAGGTCGTGGTAGGGCTTTGCGATGTCGACCACGAGGCTCTCGACCGACAGCTCGGGGAGATCGGCCTCAAGGACGACGTTAAAGCCGTCGGTCTGCAGCCGGCAGATGCGAGTCACCATCGGGACTGGATCGCCGCTTTCCTCCGCGCGGCGAATGCCCTGAAGAAAACGCGAAGGGACGTACCGTGCACCGTCTCGCCGCGGCAGCCGCGCCGCGACGATGTCGTCATAGAGCGTGCGCAGGTCCGCGCTCAGCTGCGCTCGGTCAGCCGTCCGTGGTGGCTTGAACTCCCTGACATTGAGGTTCCGAGCCAGATCGTCGACCTGCCTGAGAAGCTGCGCCTGGCGCTTGCGCACGGCAAGCCATTCACTCCAGATGGCGCTGCCTTCGACGTCGCTCAGCGCGTAGGCGTTCTGGGTAAGACGCTCAAAGCGCTCGACCTCAGCGTCGACGTCGTGCCCGATCCGCGCAACTGTCCGTAGCTCAAATTGCTCGTCGTTGAGCTCAAGGCCGCCGCGCGTCAGGTTCCCGGAACCCGACAACACATGGACCTGCGACCCATCGTCAATCAGCCAGAGTTTGGGATGGAACTGCTGTGCGCCCTGCCCGATCACCACGCGGACCTGCGCCCCAAGCTCATCGCGCAAAGCGAGGAGCGCTTCTGGCTCCGTTGCGTCGGCGGCGCGGGCCACAACCTCAAGCGAGATCCCTTCGTGCCCGGAGACAAGTCCAGCCAAGGCCCGGACACCCGAACTCGTAACGAAGGCCGCCGCTATTCGAATGTCGGCCCCCGTCACGACGAGCCGCTCAAGAACCTGCAGCGCCCGAGGCGCGTCGTCAGAAGGAACCAGCACGTGGTTCCCACCGACATCGTTCTCGGACCTCACTCAGTCACCGATCTGCCAAGTCATCGTGCCGTCGTCGTAGTTGATCCGGCCCGTGTAGCTAAACCCGGAGACGGTTCCGTCGCCGTTGTGTTTGGTGATCGCCATACATTCGTACTCGGCTGATTCGGCGTCTTCGTCGGACTCGTTGCCGTCGACGTTGTCGCAGCTCGATCCGGTCGCGCGGCCGTCGAGCAGCCCGTCGTCGTAGGCCTTCTGCGCGTGCTTCGTGATCGACTTGCGGAGTTCGAGGACGTACGACTCGCGCATGGTCTTCAAGAACTTCGCCGCGGCAGCTTCAGCGTCGGCCGCCTCCTCTGCCTCCTGCTTGGCTTGCTCGGCAGCCGCCTTGCGTTGGGCCTCGACGCGAGCTACGCGTTCGCGCTCGCGTTTGTCGTCGGCGCGCTTGTCGAGCACGGCCCAAACCGCGGTACCCGCAAAGGCGACGGCGAGCACCGCCGTCGCACTGACCGCAACCTTCTTGGAAGGCCGGCGGCGGGCGTACCGGGCCCCGCAGGCCGGGCAACGGTCGGCCGACGTCGTGGCCTGAGCTGAGCACCGCCGGCACACGCGGGTGAACGCGCTCGGCTCTTGGGCGGCTGTGTCGCCACTCTCGGGCTGTGGCCCCGGCTCGGGAGACGCGTCGTTGTCGACCGACTCGTCGGGTGAAGTTTCGTCGTCCATCACAGGTTCCTTCCGGCTAGGCCGTGGCTAGATCTGCCCGAGCAGTTCAGACTTCTTCGCTTCAAACTCCGCGTCGGTAATGACGCCCGCGTCGCGAAGCGCCCCCAGCTTCGTCAGCTTCCCGAAGACGTCGTCCGCGTCGGAGGAGGCCGGTGCCGGACTCGCGACCGGGGGTGTTGCCGCAACTACGCCCGGGAGGGGCGCCGACGATGCCGGCGACGGACCGTCGTCGATCCGAATTCGGATGTAGTCGCCGAGGGCTTGGGCCTGCTGCTTGGGCAGCACGTCGGTGAGCTGAGCCTTGTTGCCAGACGCGAAGATCGTGAGCGTCCCAGACAGAAAGCCGGTCGATACCTGGATCGACGAGATCCGGCTGTAAGCAAAGTCTTCCCGCCGAGACCTCACTAGCCCCTCGTCGATAAACATGATCCGGCGGTCGGTCGCCACGATCAGACCTTGATTTCCCTCGTACTTGCCCTGCGCAAGGCTCTCGACCTGCTCGTGCTCGTTCAGCATCGCGGGGAGCTTCATCAGTTCCTTGCGAACGAGGAACTTGCTGTTGAGCTTCGTCGCCAGGTGGGCAATCCGAACTTCAGCTTCACTTGGATGTGCGGAGCTTCCCGCAGAAACAAAGGTTGGAGGCGTGACCGAGGCCTCGCTGACTTGTTGGCGGCCTGACGACGCTGTCGACTCAGAGTTCGGCGGCGCGGCCGCGCGTCGCTGAGGTTTGACGAACCGAGGTTGCTCCTGGTCGCTCACGAGTTCGTTTCCTTGCATGGTGGGTAGTGGTTCCACCGGCGAGGGTCCAAACGTGCGAGAGCGTCTGCATGGTGGGAAGCGGCACGGCACGGGCGGCACTCACACGCGGCGAACCGGCTATCGCACGAACCTAACGCCGTTGGTCACGCAGGGCAACACGTAGCGAGGCGCAAACGTTGACCTGGCCAGCCGGGGCCCAAGTTCGGGCTAGACGTCCTGGCGGGCGCCTAGGCTTCGCTGCCTCGTGCGCTGCCCTTGCCCGCAACACCCGTCCACAGCGCGATGCGAATCGCGGGCCTGGTGCGGGCCCTGTGTTAGGTTGCAGTCGACGCCCCGGTGTCGGCCTCTGCTCTGCATTGCCGCCCGGGGCTTTTCCTTGCTCGGATCCCGATGAAGTGGTCGGAGGTTCAGGCCTCGCGCTGGGTCTCCGAGGGCCGGCTTCAGTCGTTCTTGACGCAGTGCCACGGCGACCACGAGCTTGCTTGCCAGCTCTATGTGTGGCACGCGGGGCTGGGTGGCGCATGCCACGCCCACATCCACCACTTCGAGATCTTGCTCCGCAATGCGATCGATCGCGCGATCGTTGAGAACGTCACGTCGCGGGAATGGCTCCTCGACGAAAGGATTCTTGATCGACGAGGCCTGCACGAGGTCCAAAAGGCCAAGAGCCGCCTTGAAAGCCGGGTCGACGGCGATCCGCGCGCGCATGGCGACCTCGTCGCCGCGCTTCAACTCGGCTTCTGGCGCGCGATGTTTACCAAGCAGTACGACGGGCTTTGGCGATCCGCCATCCATAAGGGGTTTCCCTTCCGATCGCCTGGTCACGAGCGCAAGGAACTCGACAGCAGGCTCGAAGGCCATCCGCAAGTTCCGGAACAGAGTCGCGCACCACGACCGCCTGCTTGCGATCGACGTGACCGCCCGTTTGCGAGAGATGGACACGGTCGCTCGAGCGATCGACCCAGAAGCCGCACGCTGGATCACTGCCCACTCGGCCGTGCGAAACCACCTGGAGCGCCGCCCACCCAGGCCGCATTAGCCGTGCCGACAGCCGTCAAGGTTCGCACTCCGCACGCCGATCCTTCACTCCATGAGCGCGTCCGCCGCACCTTGGCCCGAGCAGTCCAACCTCGAGGCCGCACCGATGGAAATCGAGCTGCTTCCGCCGGCGCTGGCCACCCCCGCCAGAGGCGACGGCATCACGCTGCGCGGCGAGGCTGCGCGCTCGATGCGCGACGCGTTGAGCACTACCGCAGTGGCGGCCGCGAAGGTGGGCCATCGGGCCAGCCAGACGACCTACCGGCTCGTCCCGCCCGACAAGGCTGCGAAGGGGCTCGCGAACGGAACGCTTGAGTGGTCGGCCAACGGCTCGACGTTGATCCGCGACAAAGCCACAGGCCAGATCGCCGCGCACGGCAAGCTGACGAAGGTCAAGCCAACCGTCGGTCCGATGATCGCCTGGGAGGTCGCCGCGATGGCGGTGCAGCAGCACTACCTGGTCGAGATCAACGACAAGCTGGCGGGCATCGAGAAGGGCGTCGGAGAGGCGCTCCAACGGATGGACGACGACAAGCGCGGCACGCTGAAGCAGCTGCGCAAGGTGGTCGATGCGACGCAGCAGGACGTGGCCGAGGGGCGCGAGCCGTCGTCCGGGCGGCAGGACGAGCTCCGGCGGGCTGTGCGCAAGGCCGACGACATCTGGCATCAGCTCAACGAGCGCGTCGCGAGGCACCTGGAGGGCTACCGAGCGGGAACATCGACCGCCGACGAGGTCGAAGACGCCTGGGGCATGCTGCTCTTCGCAACGCAGGTTCTCGGCGAGGCCGGCGCCACCGTGATCAACCTCCCCTTCGACTCCCTCGATGCCATGCAGGCGACGAATCGCGAGGAACAGCAGCGGGTAACCGCCGCCGTTGACGAGGTCCGGCGCCTAGCGGGCGAACTGCACGCGGCGCACCTCGACTGGTCGAGGAGCACCGCCGAGTACAACCTGCGGCGCACGCGAAACCCCGCGAAGACGGCCGCGCGAGCGGTGCGCAAGGAACTCCCCGTCAAACCGTTGGCGGCCCCACTGCGCGACGTCACCGCCTGGCGCGCCAGCCAGCTCGCTGCCCCGCCACAGCCGGTGGCCGCGCTCCTGGTGAGCGTCGAGGACGACCGGATCGAGATCGCGGCCGAGCGGCCGTCGGCTGCTCGACTCGTCTGAGGGACGACGTCACCTTTCGCCTTATCCAAGGTTACGCGTCCAACCTCGGGTAGCGAGCGCTGCGCTCCAAAGTTCGGCACCGCGGAAACAGCCTCCGCTAAGGGCGCCTAGCCACCCTCAGTTCCTTGCAGATCTTTCACGCGATGTGGGATCTGCAAGGAAAACGGACCGTCGCTACTCGCGCGCGCCGCCGCCCGAACCGTCGCCAGCGCCGCCGTCATGCTCCGCCGCAAACGAATCCTCGCCCCTGGTCACGCCCCAGGCCCCGACCGGCTGTTCAGCCGTCGGCAGCTCGTCGGGCGTGCCGCGCTGCGACACGATCAGCAGGATCACGAGCGCGACGGGCCACGTGATCACAAGGGCCAGCACCAGGAAGAGCAGGTAGCTGCGTCCGCGGGTGGCGGCGAGGCGCGCGACGAGCACGCACGGGAGCGCGATCAGGAAGACCAGGATGAGGAGCTCGGTGGGGCCGATGTTCACGCTGGTGTCGTCCTGCTCGCGGGTGGCCGGGCCGCCGTCTCGTCGGCCGCCCCCCCGGCGGCGCTTAGCCCTCGGCGCCCACCGGGGG
>JAEZDB010000492.1 GCA_023429855.1 Actinomycetes bacterium | reverse complement strand
ATGGCGGGCTGCGCGGCCGTCGTCGGCGACGCTTCGCCGGTGGGCTCGGGGGCCGAGGCCGCGGGGCCACCCGAGTCGCATGCTGCTGCGGTGCACAGAGCCAGCAGTGCCGGAAGCCAGAGTCGTTTCACATCCGTCCTCGGCGACAACCTACACCGAGTCTGGTCGGGCCGTTATTCGATTCCCGCCGGGCCGACGATGCGTACGCTGGGCTGATGCTCGGCTGGGCGGACGTCGACTGGCTGCGGGCAGCCGGCTACCTCGCCGTCGCCGCGCTGTGCCTCGTCGTCGGCAAGCTCGACAACCCCAGCGTGCCGGGCTACTGGCGGGCGTTCTGGCCGCTGACCGCGGCGCTGCTGGCGGCGATGGCGGTCGGCCGCTTCGGAGACGTCGGCGGGGCCCTGATCGAACTCGCCCGCGACGAGGCCTCGGCCGACGGCTGGTACCCCGAACGGCGTCGCTTCCAGGCGCTCGTGGTCGGCGCGATCGGCGCCGCGTGGCTGATCGCCGTGTGTGTCGCGTGCCTGCGGATCCCCGAACGCCGGCACCGGTACCTACGGGTCGTCCTCGTCGTGATGACGCTGTGCGCGTTCGTGGCGGTGCGCCTGGTCTCGCTGCACCAAATCGACTCGGTGCTGCACCGGCGCCACGTCGCCGGGATGCGCGTGGGGACGTGGACCGAGTACGCGCTCACCTTGGTGTTGGCGGTGGTCGTGATCGCCGCCCCGTCCGGGCGGCGCACACGTGCGGGTCAGCCCCCCGATGCCATGGTCACCGCGATCGAGTAGACGCGGCGCTTGGGGAGCCCGAGCCGGGATGCCACCGCAGCCGCCGCGTCGCGCGTGGTCGCACCGGCGGCGATCGCTTCGCGCACGGCCGCGGCGATCGTCGCCTCGTCGTCGACCGGCGCGACCGGGGGTGCCCCACCGACGACGACCACGTATTCACCACGCGGCTCGCCGAGCGCGGCGGCGACGTCGGCGAGCGACCCGCGCACGACCTGTTCGTACAGCTTGGTGAGCTCGCGGCACACCGCCGCGGGGCGGTCCGGCCCGCACGCCACGGCGAGGTCGGCGAGCGTACGGATGATCCGGTGGGGCGCCTCGTAGAGCACGGTCGTGCGCGGTTCGGTGGCGATCTCGGCGAGCCGCGCGGCGCGCTCGCGCCCCGCGCGCGGGAGGAAGCCCTCGAACACGAAGCGGGTGATCGGCAGGCCGCTGAGCACGAGTGCCATGACCATCGCCGCGGGGCCGGGCACGGCCGAGACGGTGAAGCCGTGATCGATCGCGGCCCGCACCAGCCGGCTCCCCGGGTCGGACACGCCGGGCGTGCCGGCATCGGTCACGACGGCCACGTCGCCCCCGTCGCCGAGCACGGCGAGCACGTCGGCGGCGCGGTCGGCTTCGGTGTGGTCGTTGGCGACTGCCAGCCGGCGGGCGCGGATGCCGGCGTGCTGGAGCAGCCGCCCCGTCCGCCGGGTGTCCTCGGCGCACACCAACTCGGCCGCGGCGAGGACCTCGACCGCGCGCGGCGGCAGGTCGCCGAGATTGCCGATCGGCGTGGCGACCAGCCACAGCGTGCCGGTGGTCATCGATCGCGCTCGCTGACGACGATCACGTCGCCCACCCGCAGGCCCCACCGGGCGAACGCGCCGGCTTCGGCTTCGATCACCGAGCGGGCGCGCCACACCGGCACGCCGATGCGGTGGCGCTGCAGGTGCATCGTCTTGATGACGAGTCCGTCGCCGTCGAGGAACGCCACGTCGATCGGGAAGCGCATGCCGAGCGTGTGGACCCAGCGGCACGGGCGCAGCACGATCGCACCCTCGAAGGCGTCCTTGCCGAGCAGGCCGCGCCGGCGATCGCTGTGCGCCTCGGCGACCTCCGCAGAGGCGAGCACCCTGTCCTCGCAGACCAACCACGGCACGGCGACCAGTCTGCCAGCACTCCGCGGCTTCCTCTCGCCGGTGGGATCAGGCGGGGGTCGGTTGCGACGGCCCGGTGGACGCGCTGTCGATCACCCGTCGGAACAGTTCGGCGACGCGCGCGGCGTTCGGTTCGAGCACCAGGTTCTCGTGGTTGCCGGTGGCCTGCAGCAACTCGAACCCGTCCTCGACGACCGCATCCCACCCGTACGTGAGGCCGAGCGCCCGGCGCGAGAAGTGCAGGTCGGCGGCGCGGATCAGGATCACGCGACCGCGGTAGCGCCGCAGCACGTAGCGCTCGGCGATCGTCGCGAAGTTGCGCTCGACGTACTTCTCGCGCAGATCGACCGGCACGACCTCGCCGCGGCCGATGATCTCGTCGAGCCGGCGGACGTCGTTCCAGTACCGCCGCTCGAACAGCCGATGGCCGACGATGTTCTTGAGGTACGCCCGCGGGTCGGCGCGCAGCTGACGCCAACGGTCGGCGATGCCGTGACCGGCATCGGGGATCACCGGCGGGAACGTGTCGAGCAGGAGCACGACCGCGACCCGCTCGCCGGCGGCGACGAGCTGGTGGGCCATCTCGAAGGCGACGAGCCCGCCGCCGCTGTAGCCGCCGAGTGCGTACGGGCCCTGCGGCTGGACGCCGCGGATCTCCTCCAGGTAGGCGGCCGCCATCTCCTCGATCGAGCCGTGTGGCTCGAGCACACCGTCGATGCCGCGCGCCTGGAGCCCGTAGAACGGCTGCGAACGGCCCATCGCCATCGACAGGTCGCGGAAGTTGAGGACGTTGCCGCCCGACCCGTGCACGCAGAAGAACGGGATCCGGTCGCCGCCCTTCTGGATCGTCACCAGCGAGCGGAACGCCGGCGCCTGACGGGATGCCGCCGGCGCGGCCGGCTCTGACGCGCCGGACGTGTCGGACGCGACGTCGGTGACGCCGGTCATCGCCGCGACGATCGCCGCGCACTGGGCGATCG
>JAEZDB010000477.1 GCA_023429855.1 Actinomycetes bacterium | reverse complement strand
CCCCCCCCCCCGCCGCCCCCCCCCCCCCCCCGCCCCCCGCCCCCCCCCCCGCCAAGCAGCCGCTGGGCGTAGTGCTCCTCCACGTACTGCGACAGCACGAGGACGCCGAACCCCGGCAGCTCGCCGCGAAGCAGTTCGGCCGCGGCGAGGCCGTCGTCTTCGCCCTTCGGCGGCATGCGGATATCGACCACGGCCACATCGGGCTTGTGGGCGCGCACCTTGCGGACGAGGTCGTCGGCGTCGCCCGCCTCAGCGACGACTTCGAGGTCCGCGCTTTCGAGCACGCGGACGATTCCGGCCCGCAGCAGCGGGGAGTCTTCGGCTACGACAACGCGCAAGGGTGCTCCTGAGTCACGCGGATGGATCGGGCGGAGAGGGACACGGCAAGTCGGCGATCAGCACCGTGCCTGCGCCAGCCGCGCTTCGCACGGTGAGGGCGCCGCCGAGCGCCCCGACGCGGTCGGCGAGGCCGCGCAGTCCAGAGCCGGCCGCGGGGTCGGCGCCACCGATGCCGTCGTCGGAAAGCTTCACCAGCAGGCGGCGGTGCGGTCCCGGCGAGGTGCAGGCGACGGTCACCTCGGCGCCGGTCGCCTCGGCGTACCGCGCGACGTTGGTGAGGCCTTCGGCGAGCATGAAGTAGGCGGTCGCTTCGGCCGCGGCAGGGAGGCGCTCGGCCGGCAGGCCGTCGAGGTCGAGCGCGACGGCCAGCTGCGACCGCGTGATCAGGCTGCGCAGCGCGGGCCGCAGGCCGCCTTCGGTCAGCACGGCAGGGTGGATCCCGCGCGCGAGGTCGCGCAGGTCGGCCGTCGCGGCCTCGAGGTCGGCCGTGGCCTCGGCAAGCAGCTCGAGCGCCGCCGCTGGATCCGACTCGACGCGGTCGCGCGCGAGCCGCAGCGTGAGCGCGAGCCCGACGAGCTGCTGCTGGGCGCCGTCGTGGAGGTCGCGCTCCAGGCGCCGCCGCGCCGCATCCGAAGCCTCGACGATGCGCGAGCGCGAATCGACCAGGTCGCGCTCGGCGGCCAGCTGGTCGGTGATGTCGCGCAGGTAGCCGACGAACAGGGGCCGCCCAGGAATCTCCGCCCGCGTGATCGCCAGCTCGACGGTGCGCTCCTCGCCGTCGGCGCGCACCGCGGGGACCTGGATCCGGCGACCCAACACATGCGGCTCGCCGCTCGCGAGGTAGCGGACGAGGCCTCGGCGGTGCTGCTCACGCAGCGCCTCCGGGACGATGAGCTCTGCCATCTCGCGGCCGATCGCCTCCTCACGCGTGTAGCCGAACGTGGCGACCGCCGCAGGATTGATGTCGACCACGAGCCCCTCGTCGTCGATGGTGATCACGCAGTCGAGCGCCGCGTGCAGGATCGTGCGCGCCAGCGCGAAGTCCGGGTCGTCGGCGGTAGGCAGGGCAGGGGTGGTCACGGGGTCCCGCCAATATACGGACGCCGGTGCGCTCTTTGGAGAGTCCGGCGGCGGCTAACCGTGCCGGGGCGGGTGATCCGCCAGCAGCGCGGTCAGTTCGGCGCCGGAGAGCTTTGCCTTGGGGAGGAACCCGACCACGCCCGCCTGTTCGGCCGCGATGCCCATGTCGATCTCGTCGTAGGTGGAGATCAGCACGACGCGCGTGCCCGGCGCGGCCTCGGCGAACTGCGGCGCCGCATCGGTGCCGGAGCCGTCGGGCAGGTGCACGTCGAGGAGGACGAGATCTGGGTTGGAAGCCGCGCACGTGGTCAGCCCCGCCGCGATGTCGGCCGCTTCGGCCACCACGTTGAAGCCGTCGAGCTCGAGGGCCCGCTTCGCACGGCTGCGGAAGCCGTCGTGATCGTCGACGATGAGGACTGAGAGAGGCACTGACCCATTGTCCGCCTCGCGAGGATCGCGCGCGTGTCGGTTTTCCGCCGACCCTGGTCACCCGCGGCCGAGGTGGCGCCAGGCCGTTCGGCCAGGGCTGGTCAGCGCGGGCGCTAAGCGGCGAGGTCGAGCGGACCAGGCGCTGCCAGCGGCAGGGCCTCGGTCTCGGTCTCGGCCAAGACCACGCGGTTGGCGCCCGCCGACTTGGCGAGCTCCAGCGCGCGTGCTGCGGCCGCCCACGGGTCGCTGAAGGCGTGCCCGCCGGTGACGCCGATACTGATGGTGAACGCCGTCCCGCACTGCGCCGATCGCTCTGCGACGGCGGCCCGGATCCGCTCGGCGGCGACCATGGCTTCCTCCCCGCTCGTGGCGGGGAACAGCAGTCCGAACTCCTCGCCGTCGATGCGGCCGAAGGCGTCGGTCTCGCGGATGCAGTCGTAGATGATGGTCGCGAGGTGGCGAAGCGCCGCGTCGCCGGCTTCGTGGCCGTGTGCGCGGTTGACCGCGTCGAAGTTGTCGACGTCGACGAGGAGCAGCGAGCTCTCCAGACGGCGGTTGAGTCCGTTGCCGACCCAGGCGCCGAACGCGCGCTCGAAGGCGTCGGCCGTGAGCGCCCCGGTGAGCGGGTCGTGCGACGAGAGCTCTTCGAGTTCCCCGAAGAGCTCGGCGACCTGCGTCCGCACGCGGCGATAGGCGATCGTGGCGCCGCCCGTGAGGATGGTGACGAGCGCGACCGACGCGACGGGCGTACCGGTGTCGGCGATCGTCGCCATCGAGAAGGCGAGCGTGAGGAGCGCGAGGGCGCAGTTCGTGGCGAGGCGTCCGGGAAGTGCGTAATGCGCGCTCAGCAGGAGCGGCCACAAATAGAGGAGCGGCGTGAGGCCCACCGGACGGGCCACCATGACGACGCCCGCCACCAGCAGGATCGCGGCGGTGATGCTGCGGTCGATCGACAGGTCGGCGGCGTGGAGCGAGAAGCGCAGGTAGATGCCGATGCCGGCGGCGGCTGCGGCGATGCCGAACAGGTAGCCGGCGTTCGACACGTGGTGTGGTGCGAACTGCGCGACGAGGCCCGCGGTCGCTGCGGCGGCCAGGAACTGCAGGCCGAGCTGGTGCGACGCGCGGCGGTGGCCCGGCTGCGTGGCCGACCACGCTCGCCGGGTGCGGCCATCCAGGTCGGGGATCGGGCGCAGCAGTTTGCGTGCAGCCGTGGAGACGGACGGAGCCATGCACCAGGTATCGGCGCAGCAGCTGGTCAAATGAGTATGGAAAGGGGTGCTTAGGCGCGGCGCTGCGTCGGCGCGGGTCCCGCTGCGACCACGATGCGGTTGCCGCCCTCGAGCTGGGCGTCAGCGAGGGCGTCGGCGGCGCTGACCCACGGGTCGTTGGAGAGCCCTGTCGAGAGGCCGATGCTCACCGTTACCGGGAATCCGTGCTTGAGCGTGCGTTCGCTGACCGCTGCGCGGATGCGGCGGCTCACGTGCTCGGCCTGCTGCGCCGGAGTCGACGGCAGCAAGACGCCGAGCACGTCGGTCTCGCCCGTGCGGCCGATCACGTCGGTCGTGCGCAGGCACGACGCGGTGATCTCGGCGACCTGCCGGATCGAGACGTCGGCCTGACGCCGGCTGGGGCGCGCGGTCCGCCCGGCGCGGGTCGTCCAGTCGATCTGCACGAGCAGGAGCGACGACGAGGGGCGCCGCGCTGCTGCACCGCCGCCGACCCAGTTCTCCACGGCCCGCGCGAACGCAGACTGGTGCAGGGTGCCCGTGACCGGATCGCGGGAGTTGATCGCCTCGCGAAGCACGGCGAACAGGGAGCGCGGCTGGCTCATACCCCGTTGATCGGCCGGGGTGCCGCGGACCTGAACCGCGCGGGGCGGCCCCGCACAGGAGAGTGTGCGGGGC
>JAEZDB010000437.1 GCA_023429855.1 Actinomycetes bacterium | reverse complement strand
GCTCGCGAAGTCCCGCCGCCGCCAGCGGCGCAGGCCTCGGGTTCGCGCCGCCCTCGGTGCGGACGGCCCGCCGACACCGCGCCCGCGCCGTCCCACCGCCGCCAACCATCACGGTCGCCGCGGCCGTCGACCTGGAGTGGATTACCCGTCGTATAGCGGGTTAATCCGACCCAGGTTCGGGCTCACTTGGCCACGTGGGTTGGATTTCCCGTCATATAGCCGGGTAATCCGACCCAGTCCTGGCTCGCTTGGCCACGTGGGTTGGATTGCCCGTCATATAGCCGGTAATCCGACCCGGGTGCGCCGACACCGAAGGCGGCGTCGGGCGCGCCGGCGGCTCAGATGATGTCGACGGGCGTGCCGGTCGGCGCGGCTGCGGCGACTCGGGCGATGTTCTTGTTCTCGACGCGGACGCAGCCGTGGGAGGCCGCAGTGCCGACCGGCTGGGCGAGGCTGGCGCCGCCGCGGCCGTGAATGGCGATCTGGCCGGGGCCGCCGTCGAAGGTCTGGAGCACGTCGGAGTAGGCGGTGATCGGCAGGACCCAGCTGCCGAGGAAGTTGCCGGTGTCGCGCACCTCGAGCTTGTCGAGCAGCGAGAAGCGGCCGGCCGGCGTCGGGGTCGCGGCGGCGCCGATGACGACCTTCATCGTCCGTTTCGTCCGCCCCGCCTTGATCAGGCGCAGCGTCTTTGTCGACCGGCGGATCTCGATGCGGTACGGCGTCTCCGAGAGCTGCGCAGTGTCGGCGCGGATCCAGCCGTGGTTGCCGTTCGGGCGGCCCATCAGGCGCACGTCGAGCCACAGCACGCCGGCGGTGCGTTCGCTGTCGCGGACGAGCAGCTGCGTCTGGCCACCCCACTTCGTCTTGCTCGACACGGCCTGCACGACGCTCGCGGAGTCCGACGGGCCCGAGCGCGCCTGCGTCGGGAAGACCACCTTGGCCAGCCACGACGACGTGTTGCTGGGCGGCGTGGGATCGCCGACGTCGGCCTGCGCCGCCGCCGGAGCGAACGCTGCGAACGCCAGCACCGTCGCGGCACCGAGCGCGGCGGTACGGCTGCGGCCAGCCGCACCGGTGCGACACCCCGCCGACCAGCTTCCGAGAGCAGCGACGCGCCGGATCATCCGGTGAACCCCCGGACCTGGGCCGAGCTGACCTTGCCGTCGGTGATCACCGTCGAACGGGCGATGCCAGCGACGCGCGGGGCGTTGTCGGCCACCGCCGTGGCTTTGTTGGAGAACGAGCCCTTCCGCGCACGAGCCAGCACGCGGACGCGCACCTTGAAGACCTTCTTGGCCCCCGGCGCGAGCGACCGCTCGCGGAAGCAGAGACGCGCGTCCTTGAGGTCGCCGCCGCGGGTCGACGTGAACGCGAGCTGGCCCGGGAGCGTGTCGCAGACGTCGACGTTGACCGCCGGCGCCTTGCCCTTGTTGCGAACCGTCAGCTTGTAGGTCATCCGCTGGCCGCCGCGGACGCGCTTGGCCGACGCCTTCTTCTGGATCTTCAGCTTCGTCGGCGCCTGCTGCGGCACCGTTCCGAGCGCCACGGCCCGGTTGTTCGACATGTCGGGGTCGGTCGTCGCCGCCGAGAGCACCGCGTTGTTGACGAGCATCCCGGCCTTGTTCGGCGTCACCGCGACGTTGATGCGCACGCTGTCGCCGACCGCCAGCTTGCCCACGGGGCACCGGATTGTGCCCTTCTCGTAGTCGCACTTCACGCCCGAGCTCTTCGCCGAGCGGAACACGACGTCGCCCGCGAGCGCGTCGGTCACGACGACCTCCTGGGCCACGTCGGGCCCCTCGTTCGTGGCCGTGATCAGGTAGTTCAGTCGCTCGCCAGCCCGCGCGACCTGGTCGGTCGTCTTCGTCAGCTTGAGCTGCGCGGTCGGCACGGGCCCGGCCGGCGGCGGCGTCGGCTGCCCGACCGGCGCTTCGACGACCGGCGGCGCGACGACCTGCACGGTCGTCCCTGCAGCGGCGTTGCTGCCATCGGGATCGGGCTGGTCCGACGAGACCGACGCGAAGTTCGTCAGCGACCGTCCGGCGCTGCCGGGCGGGAGCTTCACGGTGATCGTCAGGTCGACGCTGGCGCCGTTGCCGACGTTGCCCAGCAGACAGGTGACCGTCTTGCCCGACACGGTGCAGCTGCCCTGCGCCGACGAGACGCTCTCGACCGTCACGTCGTCGGGCAGCGTGCTCGTCACCGTCACGCCGGTTGCCAGCGACGGTCCCGCGTTGTGGGCGACGATCGTAAAGGTGGTGTTGCCGCCCTCGGTGCTCGTCGCCGGCGCGCTTTGCGTGACGGAGAGATCCGCTGCCGGACCGACCTGGGTCGACGCCGACGCGACGTCGTTGGCCGCGTTCGAGTCGGCCTGGTCGCCGCGGACCGAGGCCGTGTTCGTCACCGCGGTGTCGCCGGCGGAGATGGCCGCGCGCACGACGATGTTCCGGACCGCCGTGGCGTTCAGCGCGAGCGCGCCGACCGGGCAGGTCACCGTCTGGCCGGAGGCGCCGCAGCCTGCGTCACCGCTCACATACGAGACGCCCGCCGGCAGCGTGTCGACGATCGCCACGCCCGTCGCGGCGTCGGGCCCGTGGTTCGTCGTGGTCAGGACATAGGTCATGTCGCCGCCGGCGTCGACCGTCGCCGGCCCGGTCTTCGTGAGACCGAGGTCGGCGGCCGGCGTCACCGTCACGCCCGCGCTGGCGCTGTTGTTGCCCGCGGCCGGGTCGATCGTCGACGACGAGATTGCCGCCGTGTTGGTCTTGGCTCCGATCGTCGTGCCGCGCACGACGCTCCGCCGCG
>JAEZDB010000432.1 GCA_023429855.1 Actinomycetes bacterium | reverse complement strand
CAGGCGGCCACCGCGGCGCCCGGCCCCGTGCGTACCGCGACGATCGTCCCTGCCAATGTCGGCACGGCACTGGCCGCCGCGGGCGGCGCCGCCGGCGCAGGCTGGCCCGAGCTGCTGATGGCGGTGTTCGCCGCAAACCTCGCGTCGGCGACCGGCTCCCGGCGGCAGGTGCTGTCGATGCCGGTGCTCGCGCGCAAGGGCGCCGCGCGGCGGACGCCGGGCGTCTGCGTCAACGTGCTGCCGCTGGCGATCGAGGTCGACCCGGCCGCGCCGCTGGCCGACGCGGTCGCGGCGGTCTGCGACGAGCTGCGCGCGCTCCGCCCCCACCAGGCCCTGCGGTTCGAGGAGCTCCAGCGCATGCTCCCGCCCGGGGTGCCGCTGTTCGGGCCGCAGGTCAACCTCAAGCCGTACGTGCGCGAACTGCAGTTCGGCGCGGCGACTGCGCGGATCCGCAACCTCGCGACCGGTCCTGTCGACGACCTCTCGCTGATCGTGACCGACCTGCCCAGCGGCGCGCTCGAGCTGACGCTGGACGGCAACGCCGCGCTCTACGACGCCGCAGCCGTCGCGGCGCAGCTGGCGCGGATCGTGACGACGCTTGAGGCCGCCGCACGGCCCGGCGCCGTCAACCGGCCCGCGGGCGAACTCCCAACCGTCACGCCTGCCGAGCGACGCCAGGTCGTCACCGCGTTCAACGCGACCGCGCATCCGGTCGAGCCGACCACGCTCGCCGCGCTGCTGCGCGCGCAGGCCACCGCGACGCCCGACGCGATCGCGGTCAGCGACGACCACGAGTCGGTCACCTACGCGGAGCTGCACCGGCGCGCGGAGGCGCTTGCCGACGCGCTTCGCGTCCACGGTGCAGGCCGAGACGCCATCGTCGGGCTGTGTCTGCACCGCTCGGTCGGCTTGTCGGTCGCCGTGGTCGCGACGCTGCTCGCCGGCGCCGCCTACCTCCCGCTCGACCCCGACCTGCCCGCCGACCGCCTCGCCTACGTCCTGGGCGACGCACGCCCCGTTGCTGTGGTGGCCACGGCCGAGGCCGTCGGCGCGCTGCCTGAACGCGAGGCGCCGGTCGTCCTGATCGAGCGCGGCGGCACTTGGGACGGCGAAGCGCCCCCTGGGGGCGTTTCGCCGTCCCAAGTTGCGGGCCGAGCCCAGCCGGACCCCGGCGACGCCGCCTACGTGCTCTACACCTCGGGCTCGACCGGGCGGCCGAAGGGCGTCGTGATCGAGCACCGCGCGATCGTCAACCGGCTGGCATGGATGCAGCACGCGATGCCGATCGGGCCTGATGATGTCGTCCTGCAGAAGACGCCCTACGGGTTCGACGTGTCGGTCTGGGAGCTGATCTGGCCTCTGCTGCACGGCGCGCGACTGGTGATGGCGACCCCCGGCGGCCACCGCGACCCGGCGTACCTGGCGTCGGTGATCGCGCGCGAGGGGGTGACGACGCTGCACTTCGTGCCGTCGATGCTCGACCTCTTCCTCGAGGAGCCGTCGGTCGCGACCGCGTGCGAGGGCCTGCGCCAGGTGGTGTGCAGCGGCGAAGCGCTCCCGGAGACGACGACCCGGCGCTACTTCGACGTGCTCTCCGCGCCGCTGCACAACCTCTACGGACCGACCGAGGCCGCCGTCGACGTGACCTGGTGGCCCTGCCGGCCGGACGACGCCCTAGGTCCGGTGCCGATCGGCGCGCCCGTGTGGAACACGCGGACGTACGTGCTCGACGAAGCCCTGCGACCGGTCCCGGTCGGCGCACCGGGCGAACTGTGGTTGGCAGGCGACCAGCTCGCCCGCGAGTACCTCGGGCGCCCCGACCTCACCGCCGAGCGCTTCGTCGCCGATCCGTTCCGCGCTGACTGGGAGGCAGCCGGCACTCCACTGCCGCCCGGCGCGCGGATGTATCGCACCGGCGACCTCGCCCGCTGGCGCGCCGATGGCGCGCTCGACTACCTCGGCCGCACCGACGACCAGGTCAAGCTCCGCGGCCTGCGGATCGAGCTCGGCGAGATCGAAGCGACCCTTGCGCGGCACCCAGCCGTCGCCCGCGCCGCCGTGAGCGTCGACGCTGCCGGTGGACCGCTGCGACTCGTCGCGCACGTGGTCCTGTCGACGGAGCCCGCGGCGCGCGTCGCCATCGGGACGGAGGCCCACCCGGCCGCCGGCGACCCCGACGCCGCCACCGCCGAGCTGCTGGCACACGCCGCGGCCGCCCTCCCCGACTACATGGTCCCGGCGGCGGTGGCCTTCGTCGACGAGCTGCCGCTCAGCTCCAACGGCAAGCTCGACCGTCGACGCTTGCCGGCGATTCCTCGAGAGGACGCCGCCGCGGCGTCTGCCAGCCGCCGCCCGCCTGCGACGCCGCAGGTGCAGCAGCTGTGCGAGCTGTTTGCCGAGGCGCTCCGTCTGACGGCCGTGGGCCCCGACGACGACCTGTTCGCCCTCGGCGGCGACTCGCTCCTTGCCGCACGCCTCGCGGCGAACATCCGCGCCCGACTCGGCCTCGACGTGCAGCTCGGCGCCGTCTTCGCCGCCCCGAGCCCGGCCTCCCTGTCGGCCCGGATCGACGACGGCCACGACCTCACCGCGCTCGAGCCGCTCCTCCGCCTGCGCGCCCACGGCGACGCCGCGCCGCTCTTCTGCCTGCACCCAGCCGGCGGCCTCGGCTGGTGCTACGCCGGGCTCGCGCGCACGGTCTCCGACCGCCCGCTGCTCGCGATCCAGGCACCGC
>JAEZDB010000424.1 GCA_023429855.1 Actinomycetes bacterium | reverse complement strand
TTGCCCGGTTCGACCGCGGCGGCGCGATCGAGGCGCTCGAGCGCGCGCGGGCGCTCGGTGCCACGGTTGAAGGCCTGCTCGACCTCGCGCTGGCCCACCAGCTCGCTGGCGACGTCGGCGCAGCCGTTGCGGCGGCCGAGCAGGCGACCGTGGTCGATCCTGGCTCCGCCGAGGCGTGGAGCCGCCTCGCGCACACGCTGGCGCGCACCGACCTGGTCAGCGCAGCGCTGAACGCCTGCGCGTTTGCGGAGGCGCGCGGCGCCGGCGACGAGGTCGCCTACCTGCGTGAACGACTCGAGGCGATCGCTCCGCGCGAGCTCTCGGCGTAGCCGCGGAGCGGCGCGTCAGCCGAGGTTGACCGGGCCGCCGGGCACGGGGACGCGGTAGTGCGCGCCGCGCAGGTCGATCAGGGTGACGTCGGCGCCGACGTCAGCGGTGAACGCCTTCGTGGTCGTCGCGACGGCCTTCTTGGCGGAATCGTCGAGCGACGGGCGGAACATCGTGGCGTTCCAGCCGCCGGTAATGCCGGTGTTGACCTTGACCTCGACTTTCAGGTCGGGCACGTCGAGGGTGCGCTGCTTGAACTGCACGTTGCTCCACACGGCCTTGGGCTGCCAGAGCGCGAGCGCAAACGTCCCGTCGTTGCGCCGCAGCAGCACGCGACGGACGGTCTTGTCGGGCAGAACCTTGCCGTCGGCACCGCGTAGGTCGAAGTTCAAGCCGCCACCGTATGCGACCCGAGCACCGGCCTCGCCGATGCGCGCGTTGAGCCGTGCCACCGCATACGCCGCCACCTTGGCGCGTGACGCGACGATCGACCACGGATCGACGTACTTGCTCTCGTAGAGCCCGAACCCCGACGTCGCCGACGCGATCTCGGGGCTCAGGTCGTTGAGCTCGTAGATGTAGGTCCGGGCGACACCCTTGGCGTAGTTCTCAAGCAGCAGCCGCGGCAGGTAGACCGCCTGCGCCTGGCGCGACACCCACATGACCGACGACCGGTCGCCGGTGGTCGAATAGCCGGACTCGGTGGCCCACGGCTGGCGCGTGCCGGGTGCCAGGCGGCGCATGCAGTCCCACACCGTCAGGTTCGAGAGGCAGGGGGCCTTGAGCGCCTCCTCTGGGCCGCCCCACGCCGGCGGGTACGGGTGGAAGTTCGGCGTGATCGGGCGCATCGTCGGCCAGGCGGACTGCAGCAGCGTGGCGGTGTTCCGCGGGTGGCCGAGTGCCGGAGACAGCAGCGGCAGACCGGTCAGCGCGGCGAAGCGGGGCTCGGCCAGCTTGCCCCGGATCACGTTGTCGTCGGCCACGGCGATGTTGGCCCAGCCCCGGGAGTTCTGCAGGTCTGGCTCGTTGGTCTGCTCGATCGCCGCCACAGCGCCGGCGAGCGGCGGCTTGGCGAGCGCCGTGAGGGCCCGTTCGATGTCGGCATCGCGCTCGGCGCGGCCTGGGTGGGTCTCGACCTCGCGGGTGATGCCCAGCAGGAAGTCGACGGGCGGCGTGGTCTTCCGCTCGGCCGACTTCGCGCGCAGCGCCGCCATGCGGGCGCGCGGTTTGACGCATGCGGCTTCGGTGTCGAGGCAGACGCTGTCGCGGACGTGCCAGATGCCGAGGTCGCCAAGCATCCGCGCGAGCTCGTCGGTGCTGGTCTGGTCCGACGCGTAGCCCTTGAAGCTGTGGTGCATCTGGATGCCCACGCTGTCGCGGAAGCCAGCCGCAGGCGACGCCTGAACCGGCACGGCCGAGGCCGGGCTGGTCGCCGTGAGCGACGCGGCGGCGATGGTGCCGAGGACGGCGAGACGGGTAGCGAGGCGGCCGCGCGATGTAGGCCGAAGGTAGAGGCCTTTTGCGGTGCGCAGAAGGCGCGACGACCGAGGCCGAAGGCGAATGTGGGACATAGCAATGTCGCCGCGAGAGCGGCGGTTACCTCAGCTGGGACGAAGCGAGAGGGACGCACCAGTCGGGAACTGCCGGTGCGCAAGTGACCCAACGCACAGTACCGAGAAGAGGGGTGACAATGCAATGTCCCCCGGTTGGGGGCGCGGCGGTCGGGCTAACGACCGGCGCGTGCGCGCTTGGCCGCGCGCGCCGCTTGTGCACGGCGCTTGGCTGCAGCCTTGGCGCGCTTGCGCGCCTTGGCCTTGGCTTTCGCTTTTGCCTTGGCCCTGGCTTTTGCCTTGGCCTTCGCGGCGGCCTTGGTTGTGGCGGCAGCCTTGGTTTTGGCGGCGTCCGGCGTCGGAGTCAATGCGGGGGCTGAGACCGCGGCGCCTGTGCCCGCTTGACCGGTCGCCGCTGGCGCCACGGGGGCGGGAGCGGTCTGAGCGGCTGGTGCCGGCGCGGGCTCGCCGCTCGGCGGGGTGGAGTCGCCGGTTTCGACGACCGGCGTCCCGTCCTCTTGCGTGATGCCAGGAGCGGCTTCGATCGGTTCGACGCCGCCGAGGTTCAGCGCTGAGGCCTGGCCGGGAATCGTCGACTCGGGCGCCTGAGCGCTGCGCAGGTCGATGAGCGTCACGTCGGCGCCGACCGGGGCCGTGAATCGGCTCGTTGGGCTCACGCGCCCGACGGCGTCGCCGCTGCGCGTAGGCCGGAACGCCGTCGCAGCCCAGCCTCCGGTGCGCGGCGTGCCGATCGAAACCTCGACGTTCACGTCGGCGACCGCCCTGTCGCGCTGTGCGAGGTAGGCGTTGTCGAAGACCGACTTCGGCTGCCAGAGCGCGAGGGCGTACGAGCCGTCTGCGCGCTGCAGCAACGTACGCCGTACCGCGCTGGTGTCGACGGTCCTGCCACCGACTCGGAAGGTCAGGTCGAGCGGGCTGGTCGGTGCCGCGGCGCTACCGAGGTCGCCGATGCGGGCATGGAGCCGGGCGACGGCCCAAGCGGCAGGCTTCGGGTCAGCGGCCCGGACCGTGGAGCCCGAGCGCCGCGAGCGCCAGAGCCCGTAGCCGTTGGTCGTCGATGTGCGCTCCGGCGAGAGGTCGACGAGCTCGTACAGGTAGGTGCGGGCCACGCCGCGCGAGAAGTTCTCCAGGAGCAGGCGCGGCAGGTAGACCGCTTGGGCCTTCTCGCTGACCCAGCCCTGGCTGAACGCGCCGCCGGCCGTGGTGTAGCCGCTCTCGCTGGCGATCGGGGCGCCACCGCTGGCGAGCTGGCGGACGCAGCCGAGGGCGTCGGTGCCGGAGCACGGCGTGGTGAGTCCGTTCTCGGGGCCGCCCCATGCGGGCGGGTAGGGGTGGAAGTTCGGGGTGTAGTTGCGGGTGCCGAGCCAGCCGGCATTCAGCAGCAGCGGCGTGTTGGTGGCGTGGCCGACCGCTGGCGTGAGACGCGGGATGGCGCGCGCAGCGGCGAAGCGCGGCTCGGCGAGCAGCCGCGTCGTCGTCGCGTCGTCGGCGAGGGTCTTCGCCTGCCAGTCGACGTTGTTCTTGAGGTCGGGCTCGTTGACGGCCTCAAGGCCGGAGACCATGCCGGCGAGCGGTGCCGACTGCACGGCGTGAAGCGCGCGCTCGATGTCGGCGTCGCGGTCTGCTCGGTCGGGCTCGCTCTTCAGCTCCTGGGTGAGCTGCAGCAGCAGGTCGACGCTCGGGGCGCCGGGGCCCAGTGCGTCTCGCAGGTCCGCGAGCTTGGCGCGGATCGGAGCGCAGGCCTGCTCGGTGTTGAGGCACACGCTGTCGCGTACGTGGCGAATGCCGAGCGCGCGGAGCGCTGCGCCGAGCGAGTCGGCCGACTCCGTCTGGTAGGCGTAGCCGGTGAAGCTGTGGTGCATCTGCACCCCGACGCTGTCGCGGTAGGCGCCTGCGCTCTGGGCTGGCACCGGCGCGGCTGCGGCAGGAGCCACCGATGCTCCCGCCCCCAGTCCGACGCCCATCAGCGCTGCGACGGTCGCGCAGGCGGCGCGCGACCAACGGCGTGCGGTGAGTGGGAGAGCGGACGACATCCGTGTCGTGTGGGGGAGGGGCATCAGTTGTGCTTGGCGGGCTGCGGCGGTCCATCACCGCAAGCCTCTGCACCCTGGATCGGCCGGCTTGATTCAGAAATGAACAACGCCAGACGGGCGTCCAGGTGCGACTGCGCCAGCGCGGGCAGATGGGGGACGTACCAGAGTGCCGTTGCGCCAAGACCGGTCTGGTCGTGCCGCGCCGCCACGGGCTGCGCCCTCTGGCTCCTGACGGGGCCGGTCGGGCAGCGTGCGCTTTTTGAGGTCGCTAGCCGACCGGCCGGCCTTCGCCCGGCCGGTGCGCCGCCAAAAACGGCAGCACCCCCGCGCTGAACGCTGCGGGCTGCTCCAGCGGCGCGAGGTGTCCGGCGCCGGTGATGGTGTGGAGCGACGCATCGGGCAGCAGCCGCGCAAGCAGCTTGCCGCCTTCGCGGAAGTCGACGAGGTCGAGGTCGCCCTCGATGACGAGCGTTGGGACCTCGATGCCAGTCAGGCGATCAGCGTCGTCGTTCAAGGGGTCGGCGACGTCGGTCACGTCGGTTGCAGCGTGCTGAAGCTCGTAGGCGCGTCGTTGTGCAGCGCCGACGAGCTGGCGGACCGACTCCGGTGCGCTTGGCAACGTCCACGCGTCGACGACCGCGCCCGTCGCGCCGTCGAAGTCGCCGGCGTCGAGGGCGCGTTCTTCGGCGGCCCAGCGGTTGGCCAGCTCGCGCGACGGTTCGAGCCCGGGCGCGGGAGCCGCGCTGAGTACCAGGCCCCAGAATCGCCCGCGGTGGAGGGCCGCCACGCGTAGCGCCACCGCGCCGCCGTAGGAGCAGCCGATGAGCGCTGCCGTGTCGATCTGGAGCGTGTCGAGCGTGGCGAGCACGTCGTTCCACGGTGCCTGGGGTCCGCTCGGCGGGAGCGCATCGTCGCCGAACCCCGGCAGGTCCAAGGCGACCACGCGATAGCCGTGGTCGACGAGCTCCGGGACCATGCCAGCCCACATGCGCCGGTCGGCGATCCCGGCATGAAGCAGGACCACGGCAGGCCCCGAACCCTGCACGTCGTGCGGCAGCATCAGGCCAGCCTACGGCGAGCGCCCGGCGGCTGGCTCTGCGAGGCTGTCGGCATGACGGACGACGCCGCGTCGGAACCGCCCAGCGGCAGGCTCGAGCGTGAGCACACGCCGGAGGCGATCCGCGCACGGCTCGCGGCTCCCTCGTCGGTCAGTTACGTACGCGACCTGATCTACGGCGCCGTCGACGGCGCCGTGACCACCTTTGCGGTCGTCGCCGGCGCAACGGGCGCGGGGCTCAGCAACGGCGTCGTTGTGATCATGGGCCTGGCCAACCTCTTTGCTGACGGCTTCAGCATGGGCGTGAGCAACTTCCTCGGCAGCCGCGCGGCGGCCCAGCAGCGCGAGCGTGCGCGGCGCCGCGAGGAGCGCCACATCGAGCGCTACCCGGAAGGGGAGCGCGAGGAGATCCGTCAGCTCTTCGCCGCCAAGGGGTTCGCAGGCGACGACCTCGAGCGCATCGTTGAGGTGATCACGGGCGACCGCGAACGGTGGATCGAGACGATGATGACCGAGGAGCTCGGGTTCGCCCGCGACGACACAAGCCCCATCCGCGCGGCGCTGGCCACGTTCGTCGCGTTTCTCATCGTCGGTGCGCTGCCACTCAGCGTGTTCGTGGTCGACGCCCTGGCCCCGGGTGCCATCTCGCAGCCGTTCGCCTGGAGCGCCGTGCTCACGGCGATCGCGTTCTTCGGCGTCGGCAGCCTCAAGGCGCGCATCGTCGACCTGACATGGTGGCGCTCTGGGCTGGAGACGCTGCTCATCGGCGGGGCTGCGGCCGCGATCGCGTTCCTCGTCGGCGTCGCGCTTGAGGGCGTGTCGTAGTCAGCGGCCGACCGGGCCGGCGGCCTAATCGCCGGTCCGACCCCACTTAGAGCGGCAACCTTGGGCGCTAGCGCTTGAAACTCCACTCGCGCGCCTGCATTGCCTCGGCGACCTGACGCGGGCTGAGGTGGTCGACGTATCGCGCAGTCGTGGCGAGATCGTTTTGCTTGAGCTGCTTTCTGGATGATCGTGAGAGGCAGGCCTTCCGCCGCTGCCGAGCTGCGCTTAGCGAGCCGACGTTGCGCCTGACTCGGCCCCGTCAAGTCCTGCAAGTGGCCGGTCGACATGCGTGTGGATCCGAGTGCTGATAAGGCAACTGCAAAGCGGATGACCCCGCTCTTTGCGTGATGCGACGCGCAAAATGCGGGGGAATCGCTGTGCAGCGAACTAACTGCACGCGCTACTACAAACAGAGATCGTGGCTACGAACAGAGATCGTGGCTACGAACAGAGATCGTGGCGACGAACAGAGAGGACTGCACCGAACAGGTTCGCGCGCGGAATCTCGATACTCGGCCTCGAGTCCGACTTGCGGCATGGCGTCCGGTCCTACTGCTAAGGGACTGATAGCGGCGCTATCAGCAGGGTTTGCAGTAGCTAGGTCGGCGGCAGGGTCCATGAGGCGCGTGGGTCGCGTGCGCTTTTGCCCTTCCAGACGACCAGGCCTTCATCTCGCAGAACCTTGAGGCGCTTGCTCGCAGTGATGCGAGACAGGCCGACGCGCTCTGCAACTTCGCCAGTGCTTAGTTCGCCTGCGTCGCGGATCGCGGCAATGATCGTTCGCGCGTCTGGCGGAAGTCGCGCCTCGAGTTGGCGATCCACCGGCTCCGCTAGGAGGGTAAGGCGTACGCTCGCCGCGGTCTGTTCATAGAGGGGGTCTGCCAGGCCGGCAAGCCTCATCTCTTCAAACATCCGGCGAATGCCCTCACCGAGTTCCTGGCCGAAGTTCTGATCTGTGCAGACTCTGGCAATCCGCGGGTTGCGTGCATACCTTGGTGAGCCGAGCGGATCCGAGGCTTGGAAGACCCCCGGGAATCGCCCTGGGCTCTCGATCTCGATGCGATCGGGAAAGATCTCAATTCTGATGTGGTCGCCGGCCATTGAATACGAGCGATGGACCACGGCGTTCACCAGTCCCTCTAGCCAAGCGTCCTCGGGAACGAGGGGGACCTCGGCGAAGCGACCGCTGTCGTCAAGTGCACGTCGCCGCGGCTGGAGCTCACGTACGAGTTCCTGGGCTTGCGAGAGCTGGTAGGGGATAGGCCCTTCTGCGCGTTCGTCGTTGATAAGTCCCTGGCGAGCGCCACTGCCTCTCTCCTGGCCCTGATAGCGGAGGACGCGAACAAAGGCTTCGGGGAAAGCGCGCTGAGGGTTGGACGCGAAAAGGAGGACGCCTGCGATTGTGAGGCGCCCGTTCTCGGCCAGCCCGCGGGCTTGGAGCAGGCGCTCAGGGTTCGGTGCGCTGAGGGCGTCAACGTAGCCGGCGAGTAGCGCAGAGTCGACGTCCTGGATCGAGCTGTCGGCGCTAACGCGAGCTTCGTACGAACCTTGGCCTCGGTCGTAAAGGAGCTCTTGTCTCTGAGCGTAGGTCAGTCTGCGGGTCTCGTCACCGACCCGCAGGTAGACCTCGTCCTTCTTGTTCGCGTAGACGGCTCTGGGCGACTCCGGGAGGCTTCATTCCCCATCGGCTGCTGGAATCAAGGGGGCTTCTCCTGGTTTCCCGGTTGGGTCGCCCGCAAAGAGCGGGCGGGAAGCGCGCCAGCGGGCGTTGGACCGGCCAGCCCCGTACCGTTTACCTCGATGCGTCTCATCGTTGCCCGCTGCGAGGTCCGCTACTACGGCCGCGTGACCGCCGTTCTCCCGATGGCGCTGCGCCTGCTCATGATCAAGAGCGACGGCTCGGTCATGGTCCACGCCGACACCGGCGGCTACAAGCCGCAGAACTGGATGACGCCGCCGACGGTGGTCGAGTTCGAGGGCGACCCCGTGACCTCGATGCACGTGCGCAAGGTCGGTGGCGACGACGAGCTGAAGATCACGGTCGAAGAGATCGTCTCCGACACGCTCCACGATATGGGCGAGGCCGCGGCGCTGGAGAAGGACGGCGTTGAGAAGGACCTGCAGGCTGCGCTGGCGGAGGCGCCCGAGTTCTGCGGTGAGGGGCTGCGCCTCGTGCGCCGCGAGTGGCCGACCGACATCGGCCCGGTCGACCTGATGTGCCGCGATGAGGAAGACGGCTGGGTCGCGGTCGAGATCAAGCGGGTCGGCACGATCGACGCCGTCGAGCAGCTCACGCGCTACCTGGAGATGATGCGCGCCGACGAGACGCTCAAGGACTGCCGCGGCATCCTCGTCGCCGAGCGCATCGCGCCGCAGGCGCGCACCCTCGCCGCCAGCCGCGGCATCGACTGGGTCGAGGTCGACCTGGCGGTCGTCCGCGGCGAGCGCGAGGCCGACCTCACGCTCTTTGGCTGACGCGTGGTTGCACCAGTGGGTGCGCGCGTTGTCGGCTCCACTCCTCGTCCACGGAGCTTCCTTCCCGGTCACCGCCGGTCGACTCCACGGGGGTGCCCCATAGTCCGCCCGTTCGCCCGCAGCCGCTGCGGTACGCGCTCGCCCTGGTGGCTGGGCTGCTCCTGGCGGCGCTGTTCGGACTGATCGACTGGGAGCGCCTGCTGCCTGAGGCGCCGACGGGCCTGCTTGTCGTCGTCATCCCCGGGTGCTCGCTGATCGTGCTCAGCACGCTGCTGCGGTCGCGCGCGGCGCTGGGCATCCACGAGTGGGCCACCGCGGCGATGGTCGCGGGCGTGACCCACGGGGTGCTCTCGTGGTTTCTCGGTGACCTACGTCTGGCTGAGACGGCCGATCTGGCGATGGGCCTGCTCACCTACATGGGCATCCTGGCGGTAGGCGGGCGCCGGCCCTACGCGGGCACGAACCGGCTTGAGGCGATGAGCGTGGGCTTTGCCGTCGTCGCCGCCACGCTGATGGTCTCTTCGATCGCCGCCGACATCGCGCGCCTCGACCTGCCGTCGCAGATGATGCTGGCGGTCGTCCTCTACGGCCTCGTCGCCGCCGTCGGCGTGGTCATCGCGCAGGGCTGGAGGCCGTCGCTCGGCGTGGCCCTCCTGCTCGGCGGGAGCAGCCTGCTGGTGCTCGCTCATGTGCTGGGGCTCGGCGGCGCGTCGCTGCAGCCGCCGATCTGGGCCGAGGCGCTCGCGTTCGTCTTGCTTATCGCGGGCGCGGCGATCGGTGACCCGGGACTGCCCGCGCCCGACCGTCGCCGCGTCTCGATGGTCGTGCAGGCCATCACGGTGGCGGTGGCCTTGGTCGTCCTGGTGCAGCATGGACGAGGCCAAGGCGGCGGCCAGATCGCCGACGTGTGCGCGCTCCTCGTCCTGATCAGCGCGTTCGGCCGCGTGATCGCCCCGAGCCGCGTGCCGCAGCGCACCGACCCGTCGGAGCTCGGCGGCATCGACCGCCTCACGGGCTTGCCCGACCGCTACGAGCTCGAGGCCGTGCTCGAGCGCGAGCTGGAGTACGCGGGCAGCCGCAACATGCCCGTCGCGCTCGCCATCCTCGACATCACGGACCTGCACGAGATCAACGAGACGCTCGGCCACCGGGTGGGCGACGAGGTGCTTCGCGAGTTTGCCGCGCGGCTCTCCGCCCACGCCGGCACCGACGTGCCCGTCCGCCTCGCTGGCAACACCTTCTCCCTGATCCTGCGCTCGCACTCCAGCGAGCAGGCAGCGCGCGGCGCGCTCGAGGCGCTGATCGGCCGCATCGAGGCGCCGCTCCAGGTCGATGGCGTGTCGCTCACGATCCAGGTGCGGGTCGGCCTCGTCTTCTTCCCTGCGCACGGCCGCAACGTCGCCGAGCTGCTGCAACGGGCCGAGATCGCGTCGCAGGAGGCCAAGGACAAGCGCTTGCGGATGCTGGTCTACGACCCGGCACGCGACCTGCGCAGCCGCGAGCGGCTGATGTTCGCGGCGCAGCTGCGGGAGGGCATCGAGCGCGACGAGCTGCGCGTGTTCTTCCAGCCGAAGATCGACCTCTCCACCGGCCTCACGACCGGTGCCGAAGCGCTCGTGCGCTGGCAGCACCCCGACGAAGGGCTGTTGACCCCCGACCGGTTCCTCCCGGTGGCGGCGAAGACCGGCCAGATGCCGCAGCTCACCGCCTGGGTGCTCAACGCCGCGCTGCGCGAGGTGCAGCGCTGGCGGTCGGAGGGGTTCGCGCTCAGCGTCGCCGTGAACCTGTCGCCCGAGAACCTCACCGACACGGCCCTGCCCGGGCGGCTCGCACAGCTGCTGGAGCGCTATGGGCTGCGCGGCTCGGCGCTCGAGCTCGAGATCACCGAAGACATGGCGATGGCCGACCCTGCGAAGACGGCCGAGGTGATCCGTGCGATCAACGCCCTCGGGATCGGGTTCGCGCTCGACGACTTCGGCACGGGCTACTCGTCGCTGGCCCACCTCAAGTACCTGAACTGCAACGAGCTCAAGATCGACCGTTCCTTCGTGCGCGACATCGTGTCGGACGAGGACGATCGTGTGATCGTCTGGTCGATCCTTGACCTGGCCCGCAACCTCGGCATGCGGACTGTCGCTGAGGGCATCGAGTCGCCAGAGGTGGTCGAGATGCTCTCGATGATGGGCTGCGGCTTGGGACAGGGCTTCCACTATGCGCGTCCACTCGATGCCGACGCGTTCGTCGCCTGGTGCCGTGAGCAGCGACGCCTCGGCACGATCCGGCTGCTCGCGCACCACGGCGCCCAGCAGTTCTTCGGGGTAGCCGAGGTCGTGAGTCCGGTCGCCCCGGCAATCCGCAGTGCGCTGGCCGGCGGCGGCATACCGCTCGATCGACGGCGTGGCGGCGTGACGGACGACGACGAGGATGCGCAGCCGACGCCGGTGTAGTCGCGGCCTGATCGGGCCCTACAACGGCGACGAGCCGGAGACGCCCCACCCGACGCTCCGGCTCGTAACCGTGGTGCACCCACCCGAAGGTGAGGCGCAGTCTGTGACGCCGGAATCAACTTTCCGGCGTGAGAAAAAGGTAAGCGCTCAGCGCCCGAATTCGCAGCCGATGGCCCGGTCGGCCACGGTCACTTCGGGTCGCGCTTAGACGCGCTTCGGTGCGTTCATCACGACGTAGACCAGCAGGATCAGCGCGAGGATCCCGATGATGCCGCCACCCACGGCGACCTTCGCAAGGAAGAGCGCTACGGCAACGACGAGCAGGAGAACAACAAGTCCGTACAACATGCGATGCACGCTAAGCCGGTCCGATTGCATTTCGACCGCAGAGGTGCGGGCGAAGATGGTCAGAATGTGAACGAGCGTAGCGCGACGACGCCAAAACCTCGGCGCCATCGGAGTGACCGATGGCGCCCGGAGGTAGGACCTGACCTTTAGGGCCCGTCCCCCGAAAGGAGGACGGGCTCGCGCTAGCTAGCGGCGACCCGGCGAGCGGCGCGGGTGCGGCGACACGGCAATGCCCATGTCGATGGCCGTCTCGACGATGCGGTTCTGCTCCGTGAGGTGCGCGGCCGGGTAGCCCTCGCCTGGGCTCGCGCGCTCCGGGCGGCCGATGTAGCCGAGGCGCAGCCCCGACTCCTGGAGCATCTGCGTGAGGCGCGGGAACATGTGCGCGCGGGCGCCCATGTTGCGCGGCTCTTCCTGCGCCCAAACCACTTCCTTGAGGTTCGGGTAGGACTCGATGAGCTGGCGCAGCTGCTCCTCGGGGAACGGGTAGAGCAGCTCGACGCGGCCCACCGCGACGCGCTCCTCTTCCTTGCGGCTCGGGTGCCCGACGAGGTCGTAGTAGATCTTGCCGGTGCAGAGCACGAGGCGCTCGACCTTCTCGTGTGGCACGCGCGGCTCGCCGAGCACGGAGAAGAACTTCGTGTCGGAGAGGTGCTGGATGCGGTTCGTGGCCGCGCCGAGTCGCAGGAGCGACTTCGGGGTCATGATGATCAGCGGCCGCAGGCGGTCGGTGAGCGCCTGTGCGCGCAGCAGGTGGAAGTACTGCGCAGGCGTCGTGAGGTTGGCGACGCGGATGTTGCCCTCTGCCGCGAGCTGCAGGAAGCGCTCCAGGCGGGCGGAAGAGTGTTCCGGACCCGACCCCTCGTAGCCGTGCGGCAGGAGCATCGTCAGGCGCGACGTCTGGCCCCACTTGGCGAGGCCGGAGACGATGAACTGGTCGATGATGACCTGCGCGCCGTTGCCGAAGTCGCCGAACTGGGCTTCCCACAGCACGAGCGACTCGGCGGCCTCTTCGGCGTAGCCGTACTCAAAGCCGAGGCAGGCGGTCTCTGAGAGCGGCGAGTTGTGGAGCTCGAGCGTGGCCTGGGCGCCCTTGAGCTGCTGGATCGCCGAGAACGTCTGGCCGTTCTTGAAGTCGTGCAGCACCGCGTGGCGCTGCGAGAACGTGCCGCGCTCGGCGTCCTGGCCGGTGAGGCGCACGGGCACGCCGTCGCGCAGCAGCGAGGCGAACGCCAGCGACTCGGCGTGGGCCCAGTCGATGCCGCCGTCTTCGCCGAGCGCGCCCCTGCGCTTCTCGATGACCGTCTTGATCAGCTTCGGGTGGACCGTAAAGCCCTCAGGCACGCGGAGCAGCTCGTCGTTGAGCTCGCGCAGCACGTCGGCCGGCACCGCGGTCGTGACCGCCTCACCGCGCGACGTGTCGATCTGGTACTGGCCGGTGGTCTGGCCCGTCGCCATCGAGACGTCGCCGTCGGCGGCCTTGATGCGCTCGCGCAGATCGCCGTGGAGCTGCGTGAGCTCCTGCCAGATCTTGCTCTTCTTCTCTTCGACCTCTTCGCGATGGATCACGCCAGCGTTGACGAGGGAGTCTGCCCACAGCTCAGACACGCGCGGGTGGTCCTTGATCCGCTGGTACATCAGCGGCTGCGTGTAGGCAGGCTCGTCGGCCTCGTTGTGGCCGAAGCGCCGGTAGCCGATCAGGTCGATGACGACGTCGTGGCCGAACTCTTTGCGGAACGCGAAGGCGAGGTTCGCCGCAGCGATGCAGGCCTCCACGTCGTCCGCGTTGACGTGGATGATCGGCACGTCGAAGCCCTTGGCGAGGTCCGACGACCAGTGCGTGGAGCGGGAGTCATCCGGGTCGGTGGTGAAGCCCACCTGGTTGTTCTGGATGATGTGGACGGTGCCGCCGACGTTGTAGCCGTCGAGGCCCTGCAGGTTGAGCGTCTCGGCGACGACGCCCTGGCCGGGGAAGGCCGCGTCGCCGTGGAGCACGATCGGGAGCGCCAGGCGCGTGTCGCGGCGGATCCGATCGTCGCCGCGGCTCGTCTGCACGGCGCGCGCGGCGCCGGCGACGACCGGGTGGACGAACTCCAGGTGCGACGGGTTGGACTCCAGGTGCACGCGCACGCTGGTGCCGTCGTCGAGCTGCTGCGTGCCCGCGGCACCGTGGTGGTACTTCACGTCGCCCGTGCCGCCCTGCGGGATGGTCGTCACGGCCTTGAGCGTCGATGCGCCCTCGAACTCGGCGAAGATCGAGTCGTACGCGCGACCCAGGTTGTGGGCGAGGACCGAGAGCCGGCCACGGTGGGCCATGCCGATGACGACCTCTTCGGCGCCGTCGTGCGCGCTGTGCCAGACGAGCGCGTCGATCATCGGGACCGTCATGTCGAGGCCCTCGATCGAGAACTGCTTCTGGCCGAGGTACGCCTTGTGCATGAACCGCTCGAAAGCGTCGACGGCGATCAGGCGGTCGAGGAGGCGGACCTTGTCGGGGGAGCTGAGCGGCGTGCGGTGCGTCCCCGACTCGATCTGCTCGCGCAGCCACGTGCGCTGGCGGTGCGAGGAGATGTGCTCGACCTCGTAGGCCAGCGTGCCGCAGTAGACGTCGCGCAGCTTCGGCAGCGACTCGCTGAGCGACTCGCCGGCCACGTGCACCCGCAGGACCTTCGACGGGATCCGGCTCATGAGCTCGGGGGTGAGGTTCAGCGCATCGGGGCTGAGCGACGGGTCGCCCTTGGGCTCGGTGCCGAGCGGGTCGAGGCGCGCGGCGAGGTGGCCGTGGGTGCGGTACGCCTTGATGATCGCGGTACCCGCCTGCACGGCTTGGAGCAGCTCGAGGTCGATGCCGCCACCGCCGCCGGCGGTGAAGGTCTGCGCGGGCGCCTGCAGGCTCGGCTTGGGCGGAGTCGGCTTCGGGCCGATGGCCACGCCGAGGTCGGCGAAGATGCCCTCGTAGAACTCGTGCTCGCCCTGCAGGTAGGCCTCGACCGTCTGCAGGAAGCGGCCGGACTCGGCGCCCTGGATGATCCGGTGGTCGTAGGTCGAGGTCATCGTCATGACCTTCTCGACGCCGAGCTCCTTGCCCACGTTGCCGAGGCCGACCGGGTAGTCGATCGAGCCGGTGGCGATGATCGTGCCCTGGCCGCTCATCAGGCGCGGGACCGAGGCGATCGTGCCCAGGCCGCCGGGGTTGGTGAGGGAGACGTTGCCGCCCTGCAGGTCGTCGGCGGAGAGCTTGTTCTCGCGGGCCTTCGTGATCAGGTCGGCGAACGCGTCCAGGAACTCCTGGAAGGAGAGGCGGCCGGCGTCGCGGATCACCGGGACCATCAGGGTGCGCGAGCCGTCGCGCTTCTCGACGTCGACGGCGATGCCGAGGTTGACCTGGCCGTCGTCGTGGCGCGTGGCCTTGCCGTCGATGACCTCGTAGCGGTAGGCCATGACCGGCATGACCTCGGTCGCGGCGCGCGCGATCGCGTAGGCGATCAGGTGCGTGAAGGACGCCTTCTTGCCGGCGGCCTTGAGCTGCTCGCGGCGGCCGGCCATCTGCGTGACGGTGATCGTGCGGAACGAGGTGGCGGTCGGGACGGTCAGCGACTCGTCCATGTAGCGGGCAAGTGCGCCAGCGCCGCCGCGCAGCACGGTCGACTCGACCGTCGCGGCACCGCCTGCGCCGCCCTGCTC
>JAEZDB010000422.1 GCA_023429855.1 Actinomycetes bacterium | reverse complement strand
GACACCCTTCCGTTCGCTGGCGCTCACTGCGGTCGCAACGGTTCCTCCGGGGGCTCCCTCGCCCCCACCTGGTGCTAGCGGTGTTGACGCGCTCGGTACCTCGGCGCCGCTCCACGGCACTCCACGGGGTGTTGCCGGTTGAGTCTGCCGCTTTAGAGCGCGTCCTCTTCTGCTGCTCCGATACGGCGAAGCTTTGTTCGACTCGGTCGGTAGGCTGCGGCCTGTGACGGCTGCTTCTCGTCCGAACGTGATCGTGATCGGCGCCGGGTCGGCGGGGATCGCCGTGCTCAAGACGCTGCGCGATCGTGGCCTCGACGCCATCGCGATCGACGCGGCCGAGCGGATCGGCGGGCGCTGGACCAACAAGGACCCCGAGCTCGGGGCACTCGCGTACCGAACGCTGCACTCCAACACGTCGCGCGACGCGTTGGCCTACGCCGATTTCCCGGCGCCGCGGCACCTTCCGGTCTTTCCGAGCGCGGTGCAGGTGGGGGAGTACTGCGAGTCCTACGTCGACGCCTTCGGGCTGCGCGACCGCATCCACCTCGGCGAGCGCGTCGAACAGGCGAAGCGCGGACCGAACGGCGGTTGGACGGTGACCACCAGCAAGGGCGTTCGCGAAGCAGGGGCGCTCGTGGTCGCGACCGGACCGTTCGGACGCCCGCGGATGCCAGAGCCGGCGCTCCCCGGCCTCGCCAGTTTCGACGGCGAGGTCATGCACGTCCACGACTACCGCGGGCCCAGCCAGCTCGAGGGCAAGCGCGTGGTGATCGTCGGTGTCGGCACATCGGCAGTCGACCTCGCTTGCGATGCGGCCGAGCACGCTGGCAACGCCCTGCACTCGATGCGGCGCGGCGCGTGGTTCTTGCCCGAGATCCTGTTCGGCCGCCCGGCCGATCGTTACCGTCCGCCCGTCCCGCTGTCGTGGAAGGCGCGCCGAGCCCTCTTCGCGCGCGCTGCGGCCGCCCAGCTCGGTCCGCTGGCGTCCTACGGGATCGCGCACCCCGGCCACGGCTACGGCGAGGTGCACCCGCTGCGTTCTGGGCGCCTGCTCTCGCACCTTGCGCATGGCAACCTCGCGACGCGGCCGGCGCTCTCAGGTTTCGGAGCCCACACGGCCGAGTACGTCGACGGGCGCTCCGACGATGCCGACCTCGTGATCTTCTGCACCGGCTGGCTGGTGGAGCACCCGTTCCTGCCAGCGGAGTATCAGGGAAGCGACGGATCCGGCCCGCCGCTGCTGTCACGGATCTTCCACCCGAGCGCGCCAGATCTCGCCTTCGCTGGCCTGATCGACGCGGGCGTCGTTGCCATGCCGATCGTGGAGATGCAGGGCCGCGTGATCGCCGACCACCTCTGCGGCGACTATCACCCGGTGCCGCCGTCGGCGCGCGCCGATCAGATCTCCCTCGAGGAGTCGATTAGCCGCGAACGGTTCCCGGCAGCACGCCGGGTTCGCTTGCAGGTCGACGCCGTCGACTACCCCGCCACGCTCGAGAAGGAGCGGCGCGCCGGCCACCTGCGTGCGCGGGCTGCTGGTCACTCGCTCCCAGTCTGAGCAGGGCCTTTCGGGGCCCGCACGCAGCGGCGACGCACGCGGCGAGCAGCGCCGTACAATGCCCGCCGTGCCCACCTTCTGCCGTCACGGTCGCTTCGAAGCCAGCTGCGCGATCTGCCGACAGGAAAAGGCGAAAGCCGAGCCGCAGACGACCCGTCCGGCGTCGAAGGGCACCGCGGCGCGCCGGCCGGCCTCGAGCCAGCCGTCAGCGTCAGCCGCGCCGAAGCGTTCACGCACCGTCGTCACCGGCAAACTCACCCGCAACGCCGACGACGGGTTCCGCAGCGACCTCCTGCCCGGGATCCGCTCAAGCGCCGACGCGATGGTCCTCGCGCAGGAGCTGACCCTGGCCGAGGCACGCCTCAGCGCGATCGGCACCGATGACGCCGGACCTTGGGCCGTCGTCGGGCGCGCAGGCGATTCCTCGCAGGCGTTCGTCGCCGCGCTCGTGGTCGCCGTGGCCTCGCCAGACGACGCAGCTGGTTCGCTCGCGACGACGGCAGCGGCGCTCGCGGCGCTCGAGCCGATCGTGGCTGAGCTCGACGACTCGGGCACCCTGCCGGGGGCCAGTGCCATCGCCGAGATCATCGACGCCGGCCCACGCGGGCCACGCGCACACGATGCGTCGGGAGCAGCGCTCGCCGTCCCAGCCCAGCTTGCGCAGCGCAGCGCCGGATCGCTCGCTGCGGGGCTGCAGGGTGAGGCCAGCTGGACGCCGGAGCGGCGCTTCGCTCGCCTGCTCGACCGCCTTGCGCTGAAGGGCCTCCCGCGGGCAGTGCGCTACGACCTGCTCGTCGCCCTCGGTCGGGCCGGGGCGCTGCCCGTGCGCGCCGACGGCTTGCACCTTGGCAACGACCAAGTCACCGACGCCGCCAAGCGGCTATTTGCGGTCGCCGACGTTGCGCTTCTGGAGCGCCGCGCCGCCGCCCTCGTCGAGGTGACTGAGGTCGCGTGGGACGCACTTGAACTCGCGCTGTGGAACATCGCCGGAGCCGACGCGACGGGCAGCGGCGCAGCCGCGCGCTGGTCCACGGCCAAGCCGGCAACGACGCTCGGACTGCCCGGCGCGGTTGACGAGGAACACGCGCTGACGATCGCCGGGCTGCTCGAAGGCTGACCCGTTCGGTTGGCGGCGGCTGACCGCCGCCGCGCTAGGCGGCGGCGGGCGGCGTCGGTTCGTCGGAGCCCTTGTCGGTGCGCGAGACCGGCATGCCGAGGAAGCTCCGCTCCTTCGCTCGCGGCGTGGCGGCGGTGGCTGCGGCGAGCATCGCCTCGGCCTCAGCGATGGCTGCGGCGTGCTCGGGGGAGAGACCTGGCGGAGCCGGAGCCGGCTGCGGCTGCGGCGCGAGCTGCGGTGCGGAAGGCGCGATCTGCGGCGTTGGCGGTACGAGCGGGGCCGGCGCCTGGGGCAAAGCCGCGGCGGGCCTCTGCGGGGCCGCAGGCGCGGCCTGAGGGGCAGCCGGCGCGGCCTGAGGGACTGCAGGAGCAACCGGCGGGGCCGCAGGGATCGCTTGAGGTGCGGCCTGGACTGGGGCAGGGGCCTGCGGAGCCACGGGTGCAGGTGCAACGAGGTGTGGCACCGTGGGAGCTGCGGCCGGGGCGTGCGGAACGTCGGTCGGTGCGGCCATAACCTGCGGCGCAACCGGCTTGACGAGCTGCGGAGCCGTCGGTGCCGGAGCGGCGGAATGGGGTGCCGTCGGCGTCTGGGGCGCGGGAGCGCCGGTCGCGGGGTGGCGAAGCTGCTGCGCTGCCGCATGCGCGGGGTGGGTGAGTTGCGGTGCCACGGGCTGCGGTGCCCCGACCGGCTGGGGTGCCGCGACCGGCTGGGGCGCTGCGACCGGCTGGGGTGCCGCCACGGGCTGAGGTGCTGCGACCGGCTGGGGTGCTGCGACGGGCTGGGGTGCCGCAACGGGCTGAGGTGCTGCCACAGGCTGCGCCGATGCCGGTGCGACGACCGGTTGCGGAGCAACCTGCGGCGGTACCGGCGCGGCAACGGGGTGCGGCGCCGTCGGGGGTACCGGGGCAGCGACCTGCGGCGGGGCCGGGGGCTGCGCGATAGGCGCCGCTGCCAGTGGGTGCTGCGGGGCGGCAACGGGAGCCGGCGGTGCCACGGGGGCCGTTTCGGCGGTGTCTGCCGCGACCGGCTCGGCGGCTGCGGCCTTGGCGTCCTTGCGGGTCAGCGGCATGCCGAAGAAGGTGCGCGGTTTGGCGTCGCCGGCGGGCGTCTCGGCCTTGGGCGCTTTGACCTTCTTCGCCTTCGGTTCCTTGACCTTCTTCGTCTTCTTGGGAGGTGCTTCCGCCGCGGGTGGCGCGACGGGAACGTGGGCGACGGGCGCCGCGCTGGCCTCGGGGGCGGCGGGGGCGGTGGCGTCGGCCGCCACGTCGATGGTCGTCGACGACGCCTTGGCGTCTTTGCGGGTGAGCGGCATGCCGAAGAGGGTGCGCGGCTTGTCGGCGGGGGGCACGTGCGATGTGCCGGCGGGCGCGGCGGCTGCCGTGGGTGCCGCCTTGGCGTCCTTGCGGGTGAGCGGCATGCCGAAAAAGGTGCGCGGTTTCGGTGCGTCGACGGCGGACGGCGTCGCGGAGTCGCTGGTGCGCGAAGCGGCAGCGGGCACGGGGGCGGTCGGTGGCAGCTCGGCCTGGTCCGGAGCAGCGACCGCGGCCGTCTCGGCCACCATTGCGGTCGGCGCGACCGGGACGTCCGCCTGGCGGGCAGCAGCGTCGTGCGCGGCGGCGACGGCTTTGGCGTCGGCAGGACCGATCGGCAGGCCGAGGAAGGTACGCGGGGCAACGCCCGAGTCGGTCGTTGCCGCGGCGGGCTTCGGCGCCTTCTCCTTCTTGACCTTGGGCGCCCGCTTGGCCTTCGGCGCCTTCTCGGGCTTCGCTGCCTGCTCGGTTTTCGGCTTCTTGTTGCGGCCGAACCGTCGGCCGGTGGCGCCGGCCTCAGCCAGCGCTTCGGGAGCGGCCTCCGCCGGGCTAGCCGACGGCGCAGAGGGGGCAAGTCCCGGGGTGGCCGTGGCCGGAGCTGGTGCGGCGGCATACGCACGCGGTGCGGGGGCGAGTCCGAGCCCTGGCGGTGCGACAGAGGTGCCCTCGCGTCGTTCCGGAGCAGCAGGACGGCCGGGCGCGCCTGCGGCGGCCGGGTTCGGAAGGCCTGGGTGCTGCGGCACGGCTGCGGCTGGCGGCTGGGGAGCAACTGCGGGCGCAGGTGCGACGGGCGGTGCGGGGGCCTGTGCGGCGGGTGGTTGCGGTGCGACGGGCGGTGCGGGGG
>JAEZDB010000088.1 GCA_023429855.1 Actinomycetes bacterium | reverse complement strand
CCGAGCGACCGAGTCAGCGCGTCTGCCGCTGAGGCCGAGCGCGGGTCGCCACGAAGCGCTCGGCGCGCCGCGCGACTCGCCGCGGGCTGGGCCCTGTATCTCGGTGGCTTTGCTGTGGGAGCGTGGGCGATCTACGAGCTCACGAGCTACGGCACCTGCTCAAGCGGCGAGATGTACGTGGCGACCCGCGAGTGCGCGCCCGACACCGGCCTGAAGATCATGTCGATCTTCGTGAGCACGTTCGCGGTCCTCATCGGCATGGGCCTGATCGGCTCGTGGCGGGCAGCGATCGGTGCGTGGGGCATCCTCTTTACCGGCCTCGGCGCGATGTTCGTCTACATGGGCGTCGGCCCGGACTCCAACGAGGCGTCGATGCAGGCCGTCGGCCTTGGCGTCGGCGGTCTCTTTCTGCTGATGGGACTACCAGGCCTCTGGGAGGCGGTGCGTCCGCGCAGTTCCCGCGAGCGTCGGCAGATTCGGATCCGCGGCGCCTACGGCACCGAAGTGTCGGTCGATGCGCCGGAGGATGGCGGGCCTGCGCCGGTCGTCATGGCGAACGTGAAGGCCGACAGCAGCGCCGGCGGCTTCACGCCACCGTACCCCGGGTGGCCAAATCCGCCGCAGGCGCCGAAGCAGCTGCGCTAACCCTGCGATGCAGCGGCCGCCTGGTGGCAGGCCGCAGCGCCGCGGTTAGTTGTTGCGGGCTTCCCACACGAAGTTGTGGGATCCCGTGGCGACCACAGAGGCGTGCGCGTTCGGCGTCGGGTCGTCGACGACGGAGATCGTGACGCGGTAGTCGACAGAGTTGTTGAGCGCCCAGGCCGAGCCTTTGGCGTCGAAGGCGCCGGCGTAGGTCGTCGGGAAGGCGCCAAGGGTGCCGTTGTAGAGCGACGCGGCAGAGGTGAAGCCGGTGCACGACGGGAAGGCGCCCGAGAGCCCGGTGCCACGTTCGACCTGGATGTTGAAGGCGGTGCCGTTGTTGACGGTGCCGGTGCGGTACATGCGCACCGTGGAGGCGAGCGAGCCCGTGTAGGTGACGCGCATGCAGCGCTGCGTGGTGGACCCGGGGCCTTGGTTCGTGAGCGCGTAAAGCGCGGCGCCGGTGTCGTTGTCGCTGATCGTGACGGTGCCCGACGCGATCGAGTTCCCGGTGTTGGTCGTCGTCGCGGTGAAGGCAGCGAACACGCCGACGCCGGCAACGGCGAGCGTGGTGCCAGCGACAGCGGCGGTGAGGGCTAGTTTGTGCTTACGGCTGGGCATGGAACTCGCTTGGCGGTGGGGCGCCGCAACAGTCGTCGGACCGTTGCTCCACCAACCAATCGGACCGATTTCCAACCTTCTTGAGTCTGGTCTGGCCACTCGGTCAGCCCAGCGTGTCCCCCCAATGGACATACCTGCCCAGTTTCAGGTGGTTCCGGCCCTCAGCCCCCGGGTGCCGGTCGCCTCACGTGCGGTTTTCGATGTCGCGAGCCGACCGCCCCACCGAGCGCCCAGGTGCCGGTCGCCTCACGTGCGGTTTTCGATGTCGCCAGCCGACCGCCCCACCAAGGGCGTCGACCCCCAGGAGAACCGTCAGACCCCAAGATGCGTCACTGCGGAGAGACGCTCCCGGCGACGCCGGCGACGCAGAGATGACGGCCCGCAAGGGCCAAGCGCAATCCAGCGCGAAGCCGCTACCTACGACGGGCCCCGCAAGGCCACGAGGCCGGGGGCGCTGGTGGTCCGCAGGCGAAGTTTGATGCCCTGAGCCGCTAGGCGAAGGGAGGAATGAGCCGGAGGAGCACCAGCGCCCCGGCCGTCACGCCCCAGCTACTGCCCGTAGTAGGCAGCGTTCAGAGCAATGAACTGCTCTTGGTCCTCAGGCACCTGATCTTCAGCAAAGCAGGCGTCAACCGGGCACGCCTCAACGCAGGCGTCGCAGTCAATGCACTCTTCGGGGTCGATGAAGAGCTGCTTGACGGTGTCGAAGTCCGGCTCGTCGGGCGTCGGGTGGATGCAGTCGACGGGGCAGACCTCGGTGCAGGACGCGTCCTTGGTGCCGATGCACGGCTCGGTGATCACGTACGCCATGGCGGTCGTCTCCTGGCTGGGAAGAGGGAAGAAGGCTGGGCGACTGGCGGGTTGCCCGAGGCGCCGGAGTCTACCGGGCGACCCCCGTGGCAAGCGGTGACCGGCGGTCGTCCCAGCGGAGTTGCGCTTCGAGCTGCGCCGCGAGCTGGAGGAGCAGGTGCTCGTCGCAGGGGCGGCCGATCGCCTGTACGGCGACGGGAAGCCCGTCGATCTGGTGGGTCGGCAGGCTGATGGCGGGGTTGCCGCAGAGGTTGGCGACGGGCGAGAACGGGATGAACGACGCGGCGCGTTCGAACGCGCTGAGGGGGTCGTCGAGCCCGGCGTGGATCGTGCCGATCGGGGCGGGGTGGCTGGCGAGGGCCGGGGTCAGCACCACGTCGTAGGGGGCGAAGGTGCCGAGCAGGAGGCGCGAGAGACCTTCGGCCGTGAACTTCGTCTGCCAGGCGTCAGTGGCGTTACGGCCGGCGGCGCGCTGCGCGACCGCCCAGCCGAGCGGATCGAGGTCGGCTTCTTCGACGGGGCCTTGGCCCCCCGCGGCGCCCTTGCCGGCGGCGCCGAGCACGCGCATCTGGATCGACGCCATGTCGGTGAAGAGGTCGACGAAGAGGTCGAAGAGCACCTGTGCGGGGATCGGGAGCAGGACGTCGGGCGCGACGATCTCGTGGCCGAGCGAGGCGAGCAGCGCGACGGTCTCGTCGAGGGCGGTGAGGGCGGCCGGCTCGACGGTGACGCCCTCGAGCTGGGGGTCGCGGAGGACGCCGATGCGGAGCTTGCCGAGGTCGCGGCCGATGGCTTGCGTATAGGTCTCGTGGTGCGGCGGCGCCCAGGAGGCGTCGCCGAATTCTGGGCCCGCGAGCACGTCGAGGATGAGGGCCGCATCGGCGGTGGTGCGGGCGAGTCCGCCGTCGACGACGAGGAAGTTCTCGCCGGTCTCCGGTCCAAGCGGCACACGGCCGCGCTGCGGTTTCAGGCCGACAAGCCCGGTGCAGGCCGCGGGGATGCGGAGGGAACCTCCGCCGTCGTTGCCGTGCGCGATCGGGATCGCGCCCGCAGCGACCGCTGCCGCGGCGCCGCCCGAGGAGCCTCCTGCCGTGCGGCCCAGGTCCCACGGGTTGCGCGTCGGCGGCCGGTGCACAGGTTCGGTCGTTGGCAGCAGCCCCCACTCGGGCAGGGCGGTCGTGCCGACGATCACGGCACCAGCCGCCCGCAGGCGCGCCGTGGTCGCGTGGTCGTAGCTGGCGACGAGCGCGTCGGTAATCCGCGCGCCACTGCGGACCGGCAGCCCGTTCACGGCACGGTTGTTCTTGATCGCGATCGGGACGCCTGCCAGCGGCCGTTCGTCGCCGGCGGCGATCTGCCCGGCGGCGGCGAGCGCCCCGGCCTCGTCGACGTCGGTAAAGGCGGCGATCTGCGGGTCGACCTCGGCGACCTTCTCCAGCGAGGCGGCAGCCAGCTCGGTCGCGCTCACCTCGCCGCTTCGCACCAGGGCGGCAAGCTCGCCGGCGGGTCGCTGGAGCAGGTCGTGCAGATCGCTTGCCATCGGGGGCGACGCTATCGGGCGGTAGTCTCCAGGCCAAGCCGACCGGCGCGCAACACGCGCCTCGGCGTCTCCTTTTACGCCCCCACCGGAAGCGACTGCAGCGACGATGACCGACAGCGAGATCAAGTCCGGCCTCGAAGGCGTGGTCGCCTTCGCGAGCACCATCGCCGAGCCGGACCGCGACGGCGGCAACCTGCGCTACCGCGGGGTCGACATCGAGGATCTCGTCGGCAATGTGCCGTACGAGCACGTCTGGGGTCTGCTCGTCGACGAGACGTTCGCGCCAGGCCTCGCACCTGCCGAGCCGCACCCGCTCGTCGTCCGCTCGGGCGATCCCCGCGTCGACGTGCAGTCGGCCCTCGCGATGCTCGCGCCCGAGTGGGGTTTCAAGCCGGTCATCGACATCTCCGACGACGAGGCCCGCTCGCAGCTCGCGCGTGCCTCGGTGATGGCGCTGAGCTTCGTCGCCCAGTCGGCCCGCGGCGGCGGCCAGCCGCCGATCCCGCAGGTCGAGGTCGACAACGGCCGCACGATCGCCGAGCGTTTCCTGATCCGCTGGCGTGGCGAGCTCAACCCCGACCACGCCAAGGCGATCGACGCCTACTGGATCTCCGCGGCCGAGCACGGCATGAACGCGTCGACGTTCACGGCGCGCGTGATTACCTCGACGGGCGCCGACGTCGCTGCGGCCCTCTCAGGAGCCGTTGGCGCGCTGAGCGGTCCGCTCCACGGCGGCGCTCCGTCTCGCGTGCTCAAGATGCTCGACGACGTCGAGCAGCACGGCGACGCGCGCGCCTGGGTCAAGGAGGCGCTCGACCAGGGTGAGCGCCTGATGGGCTTCGGCCACCGCGTCTACCGCGCTGAGGACCCGCGTGCCCGCGTGCTGCGCCGCACCGCCAAGGAGCTGCTGGCCCCGCGCGTCGAAGTCGCCGAGGCGCTCGAGCAGGCCGCGCTGGCCGAACTGCGGGAGCGCAAGCCCGATCGCGTCCTGGCCACGAACGTCGAGTTCTGGTCGGCGGTCGTCCTCGACTTCGCCCAGGTCCCGGCCGACCTCTTCACGCCGCTGTTCACGTGCGCGCGCGTGGCGGGCTGGTCCGCGCACATCCTCGAGCAGAAGCGCGAGGGACGACTGATCCGCCCGAGCTCCAAGTACGTCGGCCCCGGGCCGCGGCCTGTCTCCGAGGTGGCCGGCGCCGCCGAGCTCGGACTGTCGTAGCGCCGCGGCGGCTCCGCCTCCCCGCGGACGCGGCGTCCCGTCGGGGGACAAGTCCACGCTCGTCTAACCGAGCTTGGCCACACGGACATAGGGAAGCCCGCACCCGCAGCGTAGAACGTAGTCATACGCGGGAACGCGGCACTCCGGAGCAAGACTCCCCCCGGGTGTCACGCCTTGCGGACCGGCGCCCTGGGGCCGGTCTGGAACAGGGTTGCGCTGGGCCGTCGCGAAGTGGGACTCGCGGCGGTCCGGCCCCCTGCCCGCGCGCGCCCACGCGGCGTCCCCCCTTCCGTGGGTAGCGTCGTTCGACGTCGGCTGCCGCTGGAGGCACCGGCGCCCTGGAGGAGCTTCCACGTGCGTATCCCACACCGCCCGTCCCTCGCTATTGCCGCCGCTACGGCGGCCGTTGCCGTTACCGCCCCGGCTGCCGTCTTCGCCCACGGCGAACGCCCTCGTGGCCGTGACGACGCCCCAACCCGGACCGCGCCTGCACTGCCCGGCACGATCGCCCTGCCGAACGCGTACCAGCCGGAGGGCATCGCCTCCGACGGCAAGCAGCTCTACGTCGGCTCGATTCCGACGGGCGCCGTGTACCGCGCGGACCTTCGCACGGGCGTGGGCGCCATCCTGGTGCCGGGGCGCGCGGGCCGTGCCGCGATCGGGCTCAAGGTCAGCGGCGGCAAGATCGTCGTCGCCGGCGGCACGACCGGCCGCGCATTCATCTACAACGCGCGAACGGGCGCCGACGTCGCCGAGGTTCCACTCACGACGGGCAACAGCTTCATCAACGATGTTGCGATCGCGAAGTGCGACGCGTACTTCACCGATTCGCGCCAGCCGCAGCTGTACCGGGTCGAGCTGGGTGGCAAGTCGCGCGGGCACGACGACGGCAAGCGCGGCAAGCGCCTTGGCGGCGGAGATGGCCATCGCGGCAAGGCCCACGGGCGCTGCCGGTCCAGCGTGCCGCCGACAGCGACGACGGTCCCCATCACGGGCGCCTTCCAGTACGACGACGACCCGGCCACGAACGAGGCCAACGGCATCGTCGCGCTCCCGCACGGCAAGCGGCTGCTGGTGGTGCAGAGCCGCACGGGCAAGCTGTTCACGGTCGACGGCCGGTCGGGGGCATCGGTCGAGGTCCCGATCGCGGGCGGGCCGCTCACCAACGGCGACGGCCTGCTGCTGAAGGGCCGCTGGCTGTTCGTGGTGCAGAACCGCCTGAATCAGATCGCGGTGGTCAAGCTCGACCGGAACTTCGCGCAGGGCGAGGTCAAACAGACCATCACGAACCCGGCGTTCCGCGTTCCGACCACGCTCGCGCTTTCGCGCTTCGGCCTCTACGCCGTGAACGCGCGGTTCGGCACGCCGCCGTCGCCGACGACCGACTACGACGTGGTGCGCGTCCCGCTCGGGAAGTAGTGCGTGAGAGGCGGCGTCGGACGCGCTCCGGCGCCGCCGCGTCTCGCGTCTGGCGCTAACTGGCCAGCAGTGACTTCAGCCGCGTGATGCGCGGCTCACGGCCTGTGCCGGCTGCGGCGGTGCGCAGCGCGTTCGTCTCGCCGACGAGCACGCAGAGCTGACGGGCCCGCGTGACGGCCGTGTAGAGCAGCTTGCGATCGAGCAGGAACCGGTGCGCGCTGGCGACCGGGATCACGAGCACGGGCACCTCGGTGCCCTGCGCCTTGTGGACGGTCATCGCAAAGGCCGACTCGAGCGTGCCGAGCGAGCTGCGAGGCACTTCGATCTCGTCGCCGTCTTCGGCTTCGACGAGGAGTGCGCCCTTCCCGAGCACGCGACGCGCCCGCAGCACCTGGCCGTTGACGATCCCGGCGTCGTAGTCGTTGGCGGTCGCGATCAGCTTCTCCCCCGCGACGAAGCCCGTCTTGCCGAGCGGTTCGGCGCCGGCCAAGAGCGTGTCGCGGATACGACGACCCAGCTCGATCACGCCCGCTGGTCCGCGGTAGACGGGCGCGAGGACCTGTTGGCCGGCGATCGGGTCGACGTCGGCGTAGCCCGGCAGCCGCTTGGTGACGAGGGCGACGATCTCGTCGGCGATGGCCTCCGGCCCGTCGCGCTCGATCCAGAACACGTCGCGATCGAGCTCGGGCGGTTCGGCGCCGGTGCGCTCGGCGATCTGCGCCCGCAGCGCGTCGAGCTTGAACTCGGGCAGCTCGCCGCGGTTGATGGCGTGGGCCGCGTGGACGATCATCGAGCGCTGCGATTGGCGCTTGATCGTGCGCAGGCGCGCCACCGGGCACAGGCCGCTCTCGATCAGGTCTTCGAGGGGCTTGCCAGCGCCCACCGGTTCGAGCTGGTCGACGTCGCCGACGAACACGAGGTGCGCCCCCGTCGGGACGGCTTTGAGCAGCACGTCGAGCACGTCGAGGCTGAGCATCGAGGCCTCGTCGACCACGATCAGACCGGCTTCGATCGGCTCTTCCTCGTTGCGCTCGGCTTCTTGGCCCGGCACCCAGCCGAGCATGCGGTGGATCGTCTTCGCTTCGTGACCGGTGGCCTCTTCGACGCGGCGAGCCGCCCGGCCCGTCGGCGCGGCGAGCGCGACCTGCTCGGGGCGCAGTGCCTTGCCGCCGAGCTCGGCGAGGGCCTCGATGAGGACCGTCTTACCGGTACCGGGCAGGCCGGTCGCGACTGATAGCGGGTGCTGCAGCGCGGCGACGACGGCGGCGCGCTGCTCGTCGTCGAGGACTTTGCCGTCGACCTCGAGCGGGTCGGCGACCTTGAGCTTGGCCAGTTCGCGGGCCGGCGTGGCGCCCGCGATCCGGCGCAGCCCGCTCGCGACGCTCTTCTCCAGGTTCCACAGCGCGGCGCGCGCAAGGAGGCCGTCTTCGAGGACCAGCGTCTTGCCGTCGGCTAGCTCGGCCAGATCAGCTGGGAGCTCGACGGGCGGGTCGAGGCCGAGGTCGATGGCCGCTGCGCGGGCCTGCTCGACCGGGAGCGCGACGTGCCCCTGCCGCGCGGACGCCTCCCGCAGCACTTCGCTGAGCACGGCGGTCGCACGCTGTGGGCCACCTGGTTCGACCCCGGCCGCGCGGGCGATCGCGTCGGCGGTGCGCACGCCCACGCCGTGGAGGCTCGTCAGCGAATACGGATCGGCGGTGACCTTGGCGACGGCGTCGCGGCCCAGCTCCTTGGCGAGTTTGGCGACGAGGTAGCCGACCCGGTGGCGGGCCAGCAGCAGGTGCAGTTCCCGGTTGGGCGCGAGTCGCTTCCACGACTGCGCCGCCTCGCGGGCGCGGAGCCCGCCGAGGCCTGAGACGCGCTTGAACGCGGCCTCGGGGTCGGCGTCGATCTTCGTGATCGCCTTGTCGCCGAAGCGCTCGGTGAGTTCCGCGGCTTTGCTCGGCCCGATGTGGCGGACCGCTCGCAGCACCTCCTCGACGGCGCCACGCTCGTCGACGCCGAGGCGCTCGACGGCGACGGCCTGCAGCGTGGGGCCGTATTTGGGGTGGGCCGACCACTTGGCGCGCACGCCGATGCGGTCGCCGGCGTCGACGCCGCCGAGCTGCCCCGCGAGCCGCGCGCCCTTGGGGTCGGCGCCGGTGGTGCGCACGAGTGCGAGCGACCACTCCTCACGCCGGGCGAGGATGCGGTCGACCGCGAACTCGCCTTCGTACGTGCCGGTGCCGTCGAGCGCTGGAAGGTCTGCGCGGGCCATCTGCTGCTCAGTATCGCGAACCGGGCTGCGCAGTCTCTCCCACGGGCTGTGCCAACTTTGCGCAGCAGCCACTCCACCGCCGCGTGTGGGGAGTGTTGGATCGTGCGTGCGATGGGCCGCACGCGAACATAGGTGGCCCCCTGGGCCATCGAGGCTCGCGGGTGGCTCAGCGTGCGTGCGAGGCAACGCTTCCCGCGCGCGGCGGCGAGCTGGGCGCCGACGGCGAGCAGACCGCCGACTACCTCGTGCTCGCTGTCTGGTCGGAGGCGCGGGAGGCCTCCAGGTCAGGCCGTCAGGACTGCCCGTACTCGGCGGCGTCGTGCAGGCCCTGCGCAAATGCGTCGGGCATCGCCGTCACCTCGAGAGTCTCCTCGTCGCTGGCTCCGAACACCGTGTCGGGCTCGTGCCCGTCGGTTTCGATCCATTCCCCGACGTCGCCGAACGACGCGTAGGAATCCGACCATGTCTGCTGGAGATCAGCCATGTAGTTCTCCTGCTTTCTGCCGCTAGGGGGCGGCTCCGTGGTCGTGCACGGGTGCGTCTACCTAAAGGCGCTCGTGGAGCGTTCGGGAAAACGACCCGCAACACCGTGCACCACCATGTCTAGCCCTGCTGGCGCGGACGGTCAATGGCCCGGGCTTTGAGATTGCGTTAATCGGTGCCGGGCATTGTTGCGACCGTCGGTTACACTTTTGGGTTGGGACCGTCGGGGGACAGTCGACTGGACGGACGCTGGACGCCGCCGGGCCTTCTGGGTCATCCGTTGCACTTCTTCGCGGCACGCCGCCAACGCCGCAGGGGCGGTCGGCCCACGTACGGAATCTGATGTCGCTGCCCGACCGGCCCCGCCGGCACCGCAAGGGCGTCGACGCCTCAGGGGCGTGGGCGGCGGTTCAGCGGCTGCGGCGCCGACGACCCTTGGGCTCGGGCGGCGCAGGGGTGACGTCGACGCCGGCCTCAGCCGGGTCGGACGGCGTCAGGGCGTCGGAAAGACGCTGGATCTCGGCGTCGGTGAACGGCTTCGGAGCCGAACCGTTCTGGTCGGCCCAGGACTCGCCGCGGCCAACGGCCTCGCGGGCTTCGACCTCGGCTTCGCGCTCGCCGATGTTGGTGCGCGCGGCAGAAATGATCCACCAGAGCGACCAGAGCGCCAGGATCGCGCCCAAGATGGTGAAGCCTGTGCCCCAGATGCTTGCGACGACCACGACGGCTCACGCTACCGGAGCGACGGCCCCCGGCGATCCGCCACGCGCCCCGTGTTCAGCGCCGCAGCACGCCGGCGACGGCCTTGAGCCCTTTACCGCCTGGCGCGTCGATGGCGTAGCGGGCGTAGGCCGGCGCGGCTACGCGCAGCAGCACGGCGGCCAGCAGGAGCGGGCCCACCGCCGCAACCGCGAGCTCCCAGGCAGGCACCGAGCCGCCCGCAAGACGGCCGAGCATGAGGAGCGGCGAGAAGAACGGCACGAGCGACAGCACTTGCACGGTCCCGGAGACCGTGGCGCCGGGCGCGATGATGGTGGTGGCGGTGATGAACGCGATCACCTGCAGCATGACGGCCGGTGCGATCGCCCCGCCGACGTCCTCGCTCTTGCGCACGGGCAGCACGAGGACCGACGCCGCTGACGCGTAGAGCACGTAGGTGAGCAGCAGTGCGACCGGGAACCAGGCGATCAGGGCCGTCGGCACGCGATCGAGCGCAGTCCCGCTGCCCAGCACCGCGTCGGCCAGCAGCGCCACGGCGATCCAGCCAGCGAACTGGAGCAGCCCCGCCGACCCGACGCCGACCAGCTTGCCCGCGAGGTGCTCCAGCGGCCGGGCGGCCGTCAACAGCCGCTCAGTCACCCGGTTGGTGCGGTCGCTGACGATGCCGTTGGCGTACGTCTGCGTGAGCAGGATGCCGCCGATGTAGAGCAGCAGTCCGAGGACTGAGACGACCGCGGTGGCGGCCACCGTCGGCCCAGCGCCCGACACCGTCTCGGCGCGGGTCTCCAGCGGGCGGAGCAGGTCGCCGGCGTCGACATCGCCGAGGGCCTCGGCGCGCGCCCGGACCGCGGCCGCATCGACGGCCTGCACCGCTCGGTCGGCGAGGATGCCACCGCCGTCCTCGCGCGCCACGACGGCGACGGTCGGCGCCGTGCGCGGACCGGCCACGATCACACCGACGCTCTCGTCGCCGTCGCGTACGGCTCGCCGCACCGCCGCCTCGCCATCCAGCTCAACAAACCGCAGGGGATAGCCGCGTACCGCCTCCGCCCCGGTCTGCAAGTCACCCAGCCGCAGCCCGTCGAGCCCCTCGCCCTGCGGTGCGAAGACCACGGCGACGCGGTCGGGCGTCGGCTCACCCTCGGGTTCGTCGCCACCGAAGAGCGCGGGCGCGCCGACGGCGGCGGCCGCGACCAGAGCCCCGACCACGAAGGAGATGAGGTACGCCCGCTGACCGACCCGTTCGCGGAACTCGCGGAGCGCAATCAGCCACGCACGCCGCACACCGGCACGCCCGCCGCGCGGTCCCCGTGCAGCAGCACCGCTCACCCTCCTACCTCCGCCGCGCCGTCGCCGGCCACCTCGCGGACGAACAGCTCGCGCATCGACGGCTCGACGAGCGCGAGCCCGGTCACGCGGGCGCCCGCGTCGAGGGCGGCCCGCAGCAGGGCCTCGCTGTCGACCTCGTCGGCGGGCACGGCCAGTACGGATTCGTCGCCGTCGACTGGCTCCAGCGCGGGCATCGCGGCCCGCAGCGCCGGGCTTGGCTCGGCCAGCTCGACCCGCTGGCGCCGCAGGAGCGGATGGCGGGCCCGCAGCCCCTCGACCGACCCGTCGTAGCGCAGCCGTCCCGCCGCGATCAGCGCCACGTAGGAGCAGAACCGCTCGACCCGTTCGAGGTCGTGCGACGAGAGGACGAGCGTCGCACCGTCAGCCGCGAGCCCGGCCATGACGTTTTCGACGAGCGCCTGGCCGATCGGGTCCAGGCCGCTGAACGGCTCGTCGAGGATCACCAGCTCCGGCCCATGCGCGAGCGCAGAGGCGAGCTGCACGCGCTGCTGGTTGCCCTTCGACAGCGAGCCGACGACTGCATCGGGCGGAAGCTCGAGGCGGCCGGCCCAGTCGGCGGCAGCGGCACGCGCCTGCGCCGCGCCAAAGCCGTGCAGCTCGGTGAAGAACGCGATGTGCGCGCCGACCGTCATGCGGTCGTAGACGCCGATCTGCTCGGGCAGGTAGCCGACCCGGCGTCGGTCGAGCTGGGCTGCTGGCACGCCGCCCCACGTGATCGACCCTGCGTCGGGATCGAGCAGCCCCATCGCCATCCGAATCGTCGTGCTCTTGCCGGCCCCGTTTGGCCCGAGCAGTCCGACGACCTCTCCGGCCGGCAGCGCGAACGAGACATCGTCGACGGCGATCTTGTCACCGAAGCGGCGCGTGAGATGGTCTGCGACAAGCGCCACGGCCCTAAGGGTTAGCACGCTCCGGCGGGCATGACCGGGCACGGGGTGACCACCAGGGTCCAGCGCATCGTTTGAACACGTCTGCCACGATCCGCCGTCGTGCCCGCCACCACGACACCTCGCCGCGACCGCGCGTTCGTCGGCGTGCTCGTCCTGCTGCTCGTGGTCGCCGTGACCACGCTGCTGACCCGCGGCGGGGGACCCGCCGAACGCGGCTCGGGCACCCCGATTGCCGGCAAGGGCAGCGGCGACGCAGGCGCAGCCGCCCTCGCGGTCCTGCGCTACCGGCCTGGTTCCGACGACCAGTTCGAGGAGCGAGCTGCCAACGGGTTCTCCCATCCCCTGTATGCGCGGGTCCCTGGCGGCGCCGTCGCCTCGGCCGCACGCGTGAACGCCTGGCGCAAGCAGATCGAGGAAGCGGCCGACATCGACGGGTCCCCGGTCGACGCCGACACGCTGGAAGCGCTCGTCTACCTCGAGAGCGCCGGCCGGCCCAACGCGTCCGCCACCGGCACGGTCGACGGGGCGATCGGGCTCACGCAGATCGTCGGCGAGACGGGCAACAGCCTGCTGGGCATGAACATCGATCTGAGCCAGTCGGCGGTGCTGACCCGGCAGATCGCCAAGACCTCGGCCCAGATCCGCAAGTGGGACGCACGCGGCAGCACCGCGGCCGCCCAGCGTGGCCGCGCACGCCTTAAGTCCCTGCGGATCGAGCGCGCAAGGGTCGACCCGCGCTTCGTCCCCGCCGCCGCGCTGGCTGGCGCGGTGAAGTACCTCAAGTTCGCCAAGGAGAAGCTGGGCCGCGAAGACCTCGCCCTCACGAGCTACCACATGGGCGTCGGCAATCTGCAGAACGTGCTCGCCGCCTACGGCCGCAAGGAGGTGTCGTACGTGCAGCTGTACTTCGACGTGGATCCGCAGCGATCGCCGAAGGCGTACCGGATCCTGTCGCGCTTCCAGGACGACTCGGCGACCTACCTCTGGCGGCTGCTGGCGGCCAAGGAGATCATGCGGCTCTACCGCGACGACCCCAACGAGCTGAAGCGCCGCGCCGCGCTGATCACCGCGAAGGCGTCGCGCGAGAACCTCATGCACCCGCCCGACGAGAACCCGGGCTTCGCTGACCCCGAAGCGGTGGCCGAGGCACGCGAGAGCGGCGAGCTCATCCCGCTGCCGATCCCGGCGCTCAACGCCAACGGGATCGCCGTCAGTCCCGCGATGGGCGAGCTCGCCCCACGACTGAAGGCGTCGCAGGCCCGGTACCGGGCGCTGCGGCGCGGCTCGCTGGCCACCCTGGCCACGATCGGCGCAGCCGTGCGCGAGCTCACCGGCGGCAACAAGATCCTCACCGCCACCAGTACCGTGCGCGACATCAAGTATCAGCGCCTGCTCCAGGGCGAGACGATCGAGGCGACGCACGCCTACTCGCTGCACACGAGCGGCTGGGCCGTCGACATCGGCCGCAACTACGCGTCGAACAAGCAGGCGCAGATGTTCCAGTTCGTGCTCACGCGCATGCAGGCGCTCGACCTGATCTCGTACGTGAAGGAGCCGGCGGCGATCCACTTCACGGCTGCGTCCGACACGGAGGAGCGGCTCGGGCCCGTGCTCGAAGTCGCCCTCGGACGCAGCTGAGATACCGGGGGTCCAGCGATGCCCAGGCAACCGGCGCGACAGCCTCCGCCGACTGACCTAGGATCGCTCCCCTCCATGCAGTTCCAACACAGGCAGACCCACGTGCCCACCTTTTCGCTCTCTCGTTCCCTGCGTGCCGCAGCGCTCGCTGGCGCCGCATGCTCTGCGACCGCCGTGGTGGCTGCACCAGCGGCCTCAGCTGCTGACGTGAGTGTGCCGGGCAAGTGCTACGTGTACTGGCCCGGCCAGGGGTCTCAGCCGATTCCGTTCAAGATCTCGGGTCTGGCCGCAAGCCAGAGCGTCAAGGTCTCGCTGAACGTCAAGAACCAGCTCGTCAGCGGAGTCCCCTCGCTCACCGCCGACACCACCGGCGCCATCGACAGCGGCATCGGCACCTGGACGTCCGGCCTGCGAAACGGTCCGACGAAGAGCACGAAGGCCAACATCGTCGTCAACGACTTGGCCACCGGCGCCGAAGTGGCCTCGACGAACTTCAAGGTCGCCAACGTCGGCTTCAAGGTCGACGCCTCCACGAAACGCGCCGGCACCAAGCGGGTGTGGGAGATCTCCGGTCTTGCGAGCGTCGGCGAGAGCGCGGGCGGCGGCAAGGTCTACTACGCCTACTACTTCAAGGGCAAGAAGCAGGTCGGCAAGCAGCGCCTCGGCAAGTCGACCGACGCCTGCGGCTACATCCGCGTCAAGAAGGTCCTGATCCCATTCCGCAAGACGGGCACCTTCACCGTCAAGGTGCAGGCCTCTCGCACGTGGAAGGGCGACGCGCTGCCGTGGATCGGCGGCACCGTCCAGTCTTACGTGCGGTACCGCTAACGCAGACCGATTCGGCGTGGCGTCCTCACGGGCGTGCCGCCCCCCCCCCCGCCCGGGCGCGGGG